>JBIKHW010000269.1:0-4884 GCA_044361935.1 Limnohabitans sp.
GCCCATGCCCACCAATTCTTTGAGGCGCTGGGCCAGCTCGACCTTGATGGTTTCCACCGCTGCCAACACTTTGTCGCGGGGCGTTACATAGTGACTCGAAGGGTAGACCGTGAAGCGCGGAATCTTTTGGCGAATGCGCCCTGTGAGCGGGTCAAACAGCTGCAGGCTCTCGATCTCGTCATCAAACAACTCAATGCGGATGGCCAGCTCGGAGTGTTCTGCGGGGAAAACGTCGATGGTGTCGCCGCGCACCCTGAACTTGCCCCGTGAAAATTCCATGTCGTTGCGCTGGTACTGCATGCGGATCAGCTGCGCGATCACATCGCGCTGGCCCAGCTTGTCTCCCGTGCGCAGCGTCATGATCATGCGGTGGTAGCTCTCGGGCTCGCCGATGCCGTAGATGGCCGACACAGTGGCCACGATCACCACATCGCGCCGCTCCATGATGCTTTTGGTGCAAGACAAGCGCATCTGCTCGATGTGCTCGTTGATGGCCGAGTCTTTCTCGATGAAGAGGTCGCGCTGCGGCACGTAGGCCTCGGGCTGGTAGTAGTCGTAATAACTCACGAAATACTCGACCGCGTTCTTGGGGAAAAACTCGCGGAACTCGCTGTACAGCTGCGCGGCCAGCGTCTTGTTGGGCGCAAACACGATGGCCGGGCGGCCCAGCTGCGCGATCACATTGGCCATGGTGAAGGTCTTGCCCGAGCCGGTCACGCCCAGCAGGGTTTGGAACACCTCGCCGTCGTGCACCCCCTCGACCAACTGCTCAATGGCCACAGGCTGGTCACCAGCCGGCGGGTAAGGCTGGTACAGCTCAAAAGGTGAGCCGGGGTAGTTGATGAACTTCCCCTCAGCGTACTTGGCCGCATCGGGCGTAACTTCAACAACAGGGACTTCGGGCACGGTGGACATTTTTCTGAGGACCGGCTGGTCAAACCAGGCGGCGGGGGCCGTTAAAATCAGGGACAACCCGAAAGCCTAACCGAGGAACGGGTTTCCTGCCACCACTGAACACAATCCAAGGACTTTCCATGTCTCTGTTTTCCGCCGTCGAAATGGCCCCCCGCGACCCGATCCTGGGTTTGAACGAGCAATTCAACGCCGACACCAACCCCAACAAGGTGAACCTGGGCGTGGGCGTGTACTTCGACGACAACGGCAAACTACCCCTTTTGCAGTGCGTGCAAGCCGCCGAAAAGACCATGATGGCCACGCCCACAGCGCGTGGCTACCTGCCGATTGACGGCATCGTGGCCTATGACAACGCAGTCAAAGCGCTGGTATTTGGTGCCGAATCGGACGTGGTCAAGTCGGGCCGCGTCTCCACTGTGCAAGCCATTGGCGGCACCGGCGGCCTGAAAATCGGCGCCGACTTTCTGAAGAAAGTCAGCCCCAACGCCAAGGTGATGATCTCCGACCCCAGCTGGGAGAACCACCGCGCCATCTTCGTGAACGCCGGTTTTGATGTCGAAAGCTACGCCTACTACGACGCGGCCAAACGCGGCGTGAACTTCGAAGGCATGCTGGCCAGCCTGAACGCTGCCGCTTCAGGCACCATCGTGGTGTTGCACGCTTGCTGCCACAACCCCACCGGCTACGACATCACCGATGCCCAGTGGGACCAGGTCATTGCCGTCGTCAAGGCCAAGGGCCTCACGGCTTTCCTGGACATGGCTTACCAAGGCTTTGGCCACGGCATCGCCGAAGATGGCGCCGTGATCGGCAAGTTCGTGGCCGCAGGCCTGAACATCTTTGTGTCCACCTCGTTCTCCAAGAGCTTCAGCCTCTATGGCGAGCGCGTGGGGGCCTTGTCGGTGGTGGCCTCTGACAAAGAAGAAGCTTCCCGCGTTTTGTCGCAACTGAAAATCGCCATCCGCACCAACTACTCCAACCCGCCCATCCACGGTGGCGCAGTGGTGGCGGCTGTGCTGAACAACCCCGAGCTGCGTGCCCAATGGGAAAGCGAATTGGCCGAAATGCGTGTGCGCATCAAAGCCATGCGTCAAAAACTGGTGGACAGCCTGAAAGCCGCTGGCGTGAAGCAAGACATGAGCTTCATCACCACGCAAATCGGCATGTTCAGCTACTCGGGCCTGACCAAGGACCAGATGGTGCGTTTGCGCAGCGAGTTTGGTGTGTACGGCACCGACACCGGCCGCATGTGTGTGGCCGCGCTCAACAGCAAAAACATCGATTACGTCTGCGCATCCATCGCCAAAGTCGTCTGAATGGACTGACATCCAGCTTGCAACCGCCCCTGACGGGGCGGTTTCTTTTTGGGCGGTCCGGAAAGTGACTGCCGATTAGGGGTCAAACTCAAAAAATACCGGGTGGTCTCCTGTACTATTGCTGCAGCGCACCATTTGTCGCGAGGGAAACTGCCACATGCTTTATCAGATTTTTGAAACCCAACGCTCGATCATGGAGCCTTTCTCCGATCTGGCCCAGGCAGCAGCCAAGCTCTACAGCAATCCCTTGAACCCCATGGCCCAAACGCCTCTGGCCCAACGTGTGTCGGCAGGCTATGCCCTGATGCACCGCCTGGGCAAGGACTATGTCAAGCCCGAGTTCGGCATCCGCACCGTCAAGGTCAACAAGACCGATGTGGCCATCCACGAGCGCATCGAGATTGACAAGCCCTTTTGCGAGCTACGCCGCTTCAAGCGTTTTTCGGATGATCCTGCGACCCTGACCCAACTCAAGGCCCAGCCTGCGGTGCTGATCGTGGCTCCCTTGTCTGGCCACTACGCCACTTTGCTACGGGACACCGTCAAGACCATGCTGCAAGACCACAAGGTCTACATCACAGACTGGAAGAACGCCCGCTTGGTGCCTTTGTCGGACGGCGAGTTCCACCTGGACGACTACATCAACTACGTGCAGGAATTCATTCGCCACCTGCAGTCCATCTATGGCCACTGCCATGTGGTGAGCGTTTGTCAGCCCACCGTGCCTGTGCTCGCTGCCGTGTCATTGATGGCCAGCCGTGGCGAAAAAACGCCCTTGACCATGACCATGATGGGCGGCCCCATCGATGCACGCAAGTCGCCCACCTCGGTGAATAACCTGGCCACCAACAAGAGCTTTGAGTGGTTTGAGAACAATGTGATCTACCGCGTCCCCACCACCTTCCCGGGTGCGGGTCGCCGTGTCTACCCTGGCTTCTTGCAGTACACCGGCTTTGTGGCCATGAACCCCGACCGCCACGCCACCAGCCATTACGACTACTTCAAAGACCTGATCAAGGGTGATGACGCCAGTGCCGAAGCCCACCGCAAGTTTTATGACGAGTACAACGCGGTGCTCGACATGGACGCCGATTACTACCTGGAAACCATCAAGACCGTGTTCCAGGACTTCAAGCTGGTCAACGGCACCTGGGACGTGAAGGGTGTGGACGGCAAGGTCGAACGTGTGCGCCCCCAGGACATCAAGGGCACGGCCCTGATGACCGTAGAAGGCGAACTCGACGACATCTCCGGCTCCGGCCAGACCCGTGCAGCGCAAGACCTGTGCAGCGGCGTGCCTGCCAGCGAGCGTCAGCACCTGGAAGTTGAAGGCGCGGGCCACTACGGCATCTTCAGCGGCCGCCGCTGGCGCGACATCGTCTACCCGCAACTGGTCAAGTTCATCTTGAGCCACGCGCCCCAAGCCAAGGCGCCAGCGGCCGCGGTCAAGCCCAGTGTGGCGGCTGCAGCTCAACCCCTGGCCAAATCGGCAGCTGTGACTGCCCCTGTGGCCGTCAGCGCTGCAGCCAAGCCTGCAACCAAAGCGCCTGTAAAAACAGCCGCCAAAGCAAGTGCTAAGCCTACGGTGAAAGCCACTGTGGCTAAACCCAACGCAAAACCCGCTGCCAAAACTCCAAGCAAGGCGGTCACCAAGAGCACAGCCAAAGATGTGCCCAACAAGGCCATCAAAACCACTTGGGTGGATGCGAACAAAAAGGCCTGAAGTCCATGCCCGACTTGAGCAGCCAAGCGCCTGAGACCCAGGCGCTTTTTCTTGCCCTGAACAACGCCCTGCCCCAAACGCAGTGCACCCGGTGCGGCTACCCCGACTGCGCGAGCTACGCCCAGGCCATGGCCGAGGGGCAAGCGCCCATCAACCAATGCCCGCCCGGTGGGCAAGCGGGCATCGAGCGTCTGGCCGCCATCTCTGGCAAGCCCATGTTGCCCCTCAATCCGGAACACGGCATCGAGGGCCCGCGCCATTTGGCCATCATCGACGAAGCCTGGTGCATTGGCTGCACGCTGTGCATCAAAGCCTGCCCAACCGATGCGATTTTGGGGGCCAACAAACTGATGCACACCGTGATCGAGCCTTGGTGCACCGGCTGCGAGCTGTGCATTCCGGTGTGCCCGGTAGATTGCATTGCGCTGGAGAACGTGACGGGTAAAGACACGGGTTGGGCCGCCTGGTCTGCCGAGCAAGCCAACACCGCACGCGGGCGCTACACCTCACGTCAAAAACGCTTGGCGCATGAAGAGGCAGCCCACCAAGCCCGGCTGATCACCGAGGCTGAGCACACCCTGGCCGACTTGACCGCGCATACCAAGGGCGCAGACAAGCCCCCCGAAATGGACCGCAAACGCGCCATCATCGAAGCGGCACTGGCCAAAGCAAAAGCCCGAAAGACCGGGGTCTGACAGGCCTCAGGTTTAGGAGGCTCTCACAGCCCCCCCGCTTCAGACTTTGTCACCCCCGACTTGATCGGGGGTCCATGCATTCGTTCACCATAGATACCCGCATGCGTGGATACAACACAACATAGCGACACATTCTTGCGCATCGGACCTCTCGGGCCGACACCGTTCAATGCGCGTTGTCAGCCAAGGCCGCAAAAGCCTTGACCACCTCGGGCGGAGCCTGTACCAACTCGAT
>JBIKHW010000038.1:0-15699 GCA_044361935.1 Limnohabitans sp.
CAGGCAACAACCAGTTGGTGGGCGGTCTGGGCAACGACACCCTGATCGGTGGCGGCGGTGCCGACGTGATGTACGGCGGTGCCGGCAACGACACCTTTGTGCTCAACGCCGACAACGTGGCCACGCTCGACGACAAAGGTACCTCGCAAAGCATTGCCCGCATCGATGGCAGCACCGGCATCGACACGGTCAAGCTCGACGGCGCAGACCTGCTGTTGAACCTGACCATGGTGAACGAACCGGCCTTGCAACACATCGAGAAGATCGACCTGACGGGCAGCGGCAACAACACCTTGCAGCTGAACCTGCGGGATGTCTTGCAGCACGCCAACAGCTCCAACGTCTTCAACGCCTCCAACACCACCAGCGGCTTGGCCGCCCAGGTGGCCAGGAACCAGTTGATGGTCGACGGCGATGCAGGCGACAAGCTGGTCCTGAGCGACCTGACCAACTGGACGGCCTCGGCCACCAAAGTGGTCGCAGGCGGTGACAGCTACACGGCCTACAACCACAACACCTCCGCCGCCCAGCTCCTGGTCGACGACCTGGTCGTGGTCTCGCAGGTGTAAACCACAACCCGCCGACCTGCAATCGCGCAGGTCGGCGGCTTCTGACGCGACATCAGCCCGCATCAAAGCCCCGTTCGCCGAACCCTCCAAAGCCACACCAAAACCGGCATGGCAAAAGGCCTTGAGCATCACTCAAGCCCCCGCACGCCGCTGCACCGTGGTGCGTTGCGACTCGGGCGACTGCCACCACCACCCACCCAAATACGCGGCTGTGGTGGTCTCGTCGCGTTCTGCCTTTGGAGCCGAGCCCTGGCCCAAGTCACGCCCACTAACCCGCGCCAACGCCATCCGTTTCAGCTGTAACACCGCACCAGCCCAACGCCCCAACAGCGTCCACACCCGCTCAAACGTGCCCAAACTACCCCATGGTGTCGAAGAATTGAAGTTCATCTTTTGTATTCAAAAAAAGTTTTTTCAAGGTGCTCAAATGTTACCTTCTGAATTCATCAAAACACTCCAAACCAATAATAATTGATACTTTAAGGTGTATTAATTTGTAAGAAATACACAAAACACCAACACGGATCAAGCCGGACGTCAAACGCCGTATTCCCCCGTAGGTCGGCGGCTTCAGCCCCGACATGAGGCCCTCAACCACCCGTTCCCCGTAGGTCGGTGGCTTCAGCCCCGACATGGCCCCCTCGTTAACCACCCCTGTCGGAGCTAAAGCTGCCGACCTACAAATACAAAACACCCGCACATGAGGCCCTCAACAACCCATTCCCCCATAGGTCGGCGGCTTCAGCCCCGACATGAGGCCCTCAAAACCCCATTCCCCCGTAGGTCGGCGGCTTCAGCCCCGACATGGTCCCTCCGTTAACCACCCCTGTCGGAGCTAAAGCTGCCGACCTACAAATACAAAACACCCGCGTCCTGACACCGTGCAAGGCCTCCTCCTGATCTGTCCTGCAATTACCCAATTGGGGGTTTTTGATGGTTGCATTTAACGATAAATTTGACGATAAATTAATTAAATTGTCAAAAAGACAAATAGTTAATTTATTGTGTTTCTTTCATTTCGTGTTGTTGCCTGTTTTGCGTGCAATTTCAAAAAATTTAAGAAAGGTTTGCAATCTGTTGACGGAATAAGAAGGGATGAGGATGAGCATGACTGCGCACAGGGGGCTGGCACCGTGAAGCCTTCTATTTATTACGCCTGTCGTTTGCCGGTGGCTGCCGGGGGCGAGTTGGTCAATTTTCAGCATGTGGCCGCTTTGCGGCAAAAAGGGTGGCGGGCTTTTGCGCTGCTGGACGACGGCTCCAAGGTGGCAGTGCCCAGCCGACCCTATGCGGTGCCGATGGTGCAGTTGGGTGAGTCGATGATGTTTCAGCCTGACGATGTGCTGGTGCTGCCCGAGATCACGCCGCCTGCGGCCTGGGAGAAGTTTGCGGCTTTGCCTTGTCGCAAGGTGATGCACAACCAGAACCCGTATTACACGTTTCAGAGTTTCACGTCGATGCAGGCGCTCAATGCCTATGGGCTGTTGGGCGGGCTGTGTTGCAGCCGCTTCACGGCGCAGATGTTGGCGCGTTTGGGCACGACCATCGATTGGCAGGTGGTGCGGCCTTTTGTGTTGCCGGTGTTTGCGCAGATGGCCGACAAGCCGAAGAAGCGGCAGGTGGCTTTTATGCCGCGCAAGCGGCCGGTCGATGCCATGCTGTTGCGCCAGATTTTCAGCAATTTGTACCCCCACATGGCCGATGTGCCGTGGGTGGAGATCAGCAACATGGGGCGTCCGCAGGTGGCGCAGATGTTGGGCGAGTCGCAGGTGTTTGCGAGTTTGAGCCAGTACGAGGGGCTGGGTTTGCCACCTCTGGAGGCCATGGCCGCCGGTGCTTTGGTGTGTGGTTTTGACGGCCAAGGCGGGCAGGAATACGCCACGCCGGACAACGGTTTTTGGGTGGCCGACGGCGATCTGGAAGGCTTTGCACACGCCGTGGCCAAGGCGCTGGATCTGCCTGCGGCTGAGGCCCAGATGCGGGTGCTCATGGGGCAAGCGAAGGTGTCTCATTTCACCGAGTCGCGTTTTGAGCAGGAGCTGGACTTGGCCTGGCGCGCTTTGTTGGGGCATCAGTGCGACGATTTTTTGTTGCCCAAGCTTGCAGGAGAAGCGCATGCGAATTAACCATTTGATCCAGGCCGATGTGCCGAGCACGTTGCTGCGTAGTGGTGCGGCTGTGCGTTTTTGGATGGATTCTTGCGGTGGCCGCGATCAGGTGGCGCAGCAGATGCAGCGCGACGGCTGGCAAGCCTATGAAGCGCCCCTGCCTGATCTGGTGGCGCGCTGGTGCAGTGCCTTGCAGCCATTGATGATCGATGTCGGCGCGAACACGGGTTTTTACAGTTTGCTGGCCGCTGCTTGCGCAGCGCGTCATGTGCATGCCTTTGAGCCGGTCACGGAAATTGTGGAGGTGCTCAAGGCCAATGTGTCTACGTCGGAGTTGTCCGATCGCATCACGCTGCATCAGGTGGCACTGGGTGCGCAGTCTGGCGAGGGGCTGCTGTTCATGCCCACCACCGAGCACGGTTTGGTGGAGACGTCGGCCTCGTTGAATCCGAAGTTTCGCACCCAGCATTCGGGCCAGCGGCCGGTGCCGGTGCGCAGGCTCGATGACTTGATGCCCAGCTTGACGCAGGGCATGACGCCAGGGCAGTTGCCTTTGCTGATGAAGATCGATGTCGAGACGGCCGAGTCCGAGGTGCTGACGGGGGCGATACAGCTGCTCCACCATTGGCGTCCAGCCCTTGTGTGCGAGGTGTTGCCGGGCACGGATATGCGTTTCTGGCACGGCCTGGCAGAGAGTTTTAACTATGTGCACTTTGCCTTGAGGCCGCAGGCCCCCTGGCTGAATGCCGAGCCGCGGGTGGTGCCCAATGACCGCGCCCGCGACCATGTGTTTTTGCCCAAGGAGAACTTGGCGCAGTGGATGGCTTGTTTGTGATGCGTGGCATCTGCCCGATTTTTTTGTATCCAGAACCTATCAAGGAGTGAGTGACATGAACCAAGAGATCACGGATGTGATTCCGAAAGAGTTGACTGCATTGGTCGAGCAAGGTGTGAAACTGCGCCAGGAGGGCAAGACCGCAGATGCGGTTCAGGTGTATCAGCAAGCCGCTGCCATGCAGGGCGCACCAGGCGGCGTGTTCTTCAATTTGGGCAATGCGCTCATGGACTTGGGCAATTTTGGTAATGCGCGCCAAGCATTTGAAGAGGCGTTGCAGCGTGAGCCGACGATGGAGCCTGCGGCTTTGCAATTGGCCCGTTGCGCGGTGCGCATGAACGAACCCAAGCAGGCGCGTGAGTTGTTTGCGCAGATCCTCAAGGCCAATCCGAACCACTTTACAGCGTGGCTGGAGGCGGGGCATTTGTGCCGCCAGCTGGGCATTCCGGCGCAGGCGCTGATCAGCTATCAGCGTGCCGTGATGGCGGCGCCTGACCGTTGGGAAGGCCTGTTGTCTTTGGCGCGTGAGCTGGAAGATGCGGGCCGTTTTGAAGAGGCTGCTGTGCATTACCACCGCGCTTTGCCTTTGGCAGCCAGCAAGCCCGGTGGCATACGCCAGGTGCACCGCTTGATGTCGCGTTATCGGCTTGACCGTGGCGACACGGCGCGTGCCCTGGAGTCGATGCGCCAGACGCTGGGCGTGATGCGCGTTGAAAAACCAGAGGCCGATGAAAACGAGCGCGCCGATGTGCAGATTGATCTGGGCGAGATCCTGATGCGTTTGGGTTTGCATGAAGAGGCACACCGCGCGTTTGAGCGCGCTTCGGTGGCCACGTCCGAGACAGTGCTGTCGCGTTTGGCTGCGCAGTCGTTTCAAAACAATTTGTGGATCGAAGCGCAAGAGGTGCTCAAGCGCAATGTGGCCTTGCACCCTGAAAGTGCCACAGCCTATTGGAACTTGGCGCACTCGTATGCCGAGAGCTGGATGATGGAAGAGGCCATGGAGGCATTGGCCAAGGCTGAGGCGATTGCGCCGCAGCCAGGGGCCAAGTCGATGCGCGCATCGGTGGCGGGGCGCCTGGGCGATGTGGACACGGCTTTGCGTTTGTACAAGGAGCTGTCCGAAGAAGAAGGCCCGCGCTCTGCATTGCGATCAAGTGCAGCGATGAGCTCTTTGTACAGCGATGCGATGAGCGCTGAAGAAGTGGCCAAGTTGCACCACGATTTGTTTGCACCGTTGGGCCAGAACGCGCGTGACGCCAGCAGTTTCAAGAACCACCGTGATCCGAAAAAACGCCTGAAGCTGGGCTTGGTCAGCGGAGATTTCCACCACCAGCATCCGGTGAATATCTTCATGCAGCCGGTGCTGGCTCGCTTGGACAAGACGCAGTTTGAAGTGACGATTTACCACACAGGTGTCTCGCACGATGACCAGACCCAGCAGGCCCGCAAGCGTGCAGACCATTGGGTGTCGTGCACCAGCTTGAGCGAAATGCAACTGGTGCGACGTATCGAGGCCGATGGCATCGACATCGTGATGGACCTGGCAGGTCACACCTCCTTGCAGCGCGTGGCCATGTATGCACAGCGCGTGGCACCGGTGCAGGTGACATTTTTGGGTTATCCCGGCTCGACTGGTGTGCCCAACATCGACTGGATGCTGGCCGATTCGGTGGTGGTGCCCAAGGGTGCTGAGGCTTTGTGCTCCGAGCAGGTCATGCGTTTGCCCAACACGGTGTTTTGCTATGCACCGGAGGCCAACTACCCCTTCCCGCAGTACAACGACTCACACACCCAGCGCCCCTTGACTTTTGGTTCGTTCAACAACGTGCCCAAGCTCACGCCGCACACCATCAAGCTGTGGGCGCAGGTGCTCAAGGCCGTGCCCGATTCACGCTTGCTGCTCAAGGCGCCAAGCTTCAAGGACGAGTCGGCCATCAAGGTGTTCAGGGAGCGTTTCGAAAAAGAGGGCATCGATCCTTCGCGCCTGGAGTTCCGTGGCCCGGTGGGCCTGACCGACATGATGGCCGAGTACGCCGATGTGGACATTGCGCTGGACCCTGTGCCCTACAACGGTGGCACCACCACGCTGCAAGCCATGTGGATGGGTGTGCCAGTGGTGGTCAAGGAGGGCAACAACTTTGTCTCGCGCATGGGCGCCAGCTTCATGCGTGCCGCTGCCTTGCCTGAGTGGGTGGCCAAAGACGATGCCGAGTATGTGCAAATTGCTGCCCGCATGGCCCAAGACCGCCAGGCCTTGCTCAAGCTCAAGCAGGGCCTGCGAGAGCGTCAGTTGGCCTTGCCGGCCTGGAACATCGACACCTACAGCCGCGACATGGAAAAAGCCCTGCGCAGCATGTGGACGAAGTTCTGCAAGAGCAAGTAAGCAACAACAACGGGCACACCCGACTCCAAATATTGAACCGGCCCTGTGAAGACTTCAATGAGTCGGGGTTTTTTGTAGGTCGGCAGCTTGAGCTCTGACAAGTGCCCACGCCCAAGCCCGCAATGTCGGGGCTGAAGCCGCAGAACTGCGGGATACCGGTGAACAAAATTCACACTTGAACAAGCCAATTGAACAGGACATAGACAATGAAAATCGCCACATACATCACTGAAGATGAGCTGATCGAGGGTCTGACTGACACCATCGCTCTACTGAATTTGTATGAACTGTCTGGCAGCATGAGTACCCTTGCGCTGGCGCAAGCCATCAAGGCCAGCACCCCGAACGTTAATGTCAGCACCTATGATTTGTTGCACGTCTTGGTGCCTGATTGAAATCGTGAAGCACTTGGTGGGGTCCAGGCCTGCTGATCTGGCCCGCTGAACTTTGACTTTTTTCACAGGCATCCCGCAGGTCGGCGGCTTCAGCCCCGACATGGAGGGCCTCGGCGTGGGCAGGTTGTCGGAGCTGAAGCCACCGACCAGCTCCTTTGACCATGTCTTCAATGTGGTGGGGCCCCATCAAGCCCAGCGAGACACCACCCGCGCCATCTCCAAGCACTTGTTCGAGTAGCCCCACTCGTTGTCGTACCAGGCCATGACCTTGATGAAGGTGCTGTCGAGCGCCATGCCCGCTTCGGCGTCGAACACGCTGGTACACACCTCGCCCCGGAAATCGGTCGACACCACCTTGGCTTCGGTGTAACCCAACACGCCCTTGAGTGCCCCTTGGCTTTGCGCCTTCATCTCGGCGCAAATTTCGGCATAGGTGGCCGGGTTGTTGAGCTCAGCGGTCAAATCCACCAGTGACACATCGCTGGTCGGTACACGCACCGCCACACCGGTCAGTCGGCCTTTGATTTCAGGAATCACCACGCCCACCGCCTTGGCCGCGCCGGTGCTGCTGGGGATGATGTTTTCCAGAATTCCGCGTCCGCCGCGCCAGTCTTTGTTGCTCGGGCCGTCCACGGTTTTTTGGGTCGCGGTGGTGGCGTGCACGGTGGTCATCAGACCGCGCTTGATGCCCCATTTGTCGTTCAGCACTTTGGTGATGGGAGCCAGCGCGTTGGTGGTGCAGCTGGCGTTGCTGATGATGGCCTGCCCGGCGTAGGACGCGTGGTTGACCCCATAGACAAACATCGGCGTGTCGTCTTTCGACGGCGCAGACATCACCACCTTTTTGGCACCGGCTGCCAAGTGTTTGCCCGCGCTGTCCTTGTCCAAAAACAAGCCCGTGGCTTCGATGACCACGTCCGCGCCCACCTCGTTCCACTTCAGGTTGGCCGGGTCGCGCTCTTGGGTGAGGCGGATGCGTTGGCCATTCACGATCAGGGTGCTGCCCTCGACCGACAAGGTGCCTTGAAAGCGCCCGTGCACGCTGTCGTATTCCAGCATGTAAGCCAGGTACTCGGGCTCGAGCAGGTCGTTGATGCCAACGATCTGGACATCCTGGAAGTTTTGCACCGCGGCACGCAGCACCATGCGCCCGATGCGGCCAAAGCCGTTGATGCCGATTCGCGTGGTCATGTGGGTCTCACTTTCGTTGGGGATGTTGGGCAGATGACGCTGCTTTCGCGAAACAGCGCTCCTTGTAATCATCCTAAACGAATTTATGAAACTTTGTTACATCACGCCATGCGCAATGATTTGTTCTGGTTTTGTAACTGCGGACCGGAAAATGCAGAACGTCAATTTAGATGCTCTTTGGCGTCGCACAAAACGCTATTTTCAGCCGCAACCTATTCGGTTTGTTTGAGGCTGGAAGCAGACCTTGCTGAAATTCTGCCGACAGGCAGGAGTCGACCCATTGCAGTCGATCAAGTTTCTGAACCGCAAACATGCCTGCTGCAGGGGCTATGAACAAAACTGCTAAACGTAATTGCCATTTGTACAGTTATTACACCGCTATAAAGTGACCTTAACGCTGTCTTCCCTGCTTTGACCAGAAGCTTCAGAGGCGCCAAGCACAATGTCCAGCCACTGCCTGACGTATGGCCACAGCGCCGAGTTCTGTGACTTAAAAAATCCAAAGTGACCTATGCGCCCCCGATCACCTTCAGCTGCCGGGATTTCATGATGTTGTGTTTTGGCATTGAGAAATCTTTGTAACAAGGCGCGAACAGTTCCAGGTGGGGCAAAGCCTTGGTCGTCAGAAATAGACAGAGCGAGCAGTGGTCCGCCATAGCCTGAATATCCAGTTGTGTCGAGTGTTGCATCGCCAAACAAATAGCCTTTTGTGAGACTCCAGCGACGCCAATCTTGGGCTACGCCGCGCGGCAAGTCGTGTCCAACGCCAGCCCAAGCTGGCAGGTAACCCCATAATTTGAGCAACAAAGGCATTGCAAGCCACCAAGCCGCAAGCAAGCGAGGCCATTGCGATGGAGGGTAGTCCCGCCAGTCGCAACCACCCGAAGCGATAAGTATCAGCGCATCGGCTTTGGATGTCAGTGGTGCCAATCCCGATAGATGACCACCTGAGCTATGGCCAATGATCACCAGTTTTCTGGATGGATTGACTGATCGCAGATGGTGCAGCACGGCTTGCTGATCGCGTTGCCCCCAATCACACATCGTGGCGGAATCATCGCGGGCATGCACGGTGGCTGACTTGCCGATACCGCGAGCGTCCCATAGGAAAACATCCAACGCGTGCTCGCTGAGGTACGTAGCAAAAGCGTTGTAGAACGTGCAAGGCACACCCGTTGCAGAGTGAATGACGACTGTCCCTCGAACTGGAAGGGCTTCACTCGCACGTATCCAATTTCCCGTCAGTAGGCGTCTATCCTCAGTTTGAATGGTGCAATTTTCCATATTTCTATATGCCAAAAAAGTTGTTTAAAGCATGGTACGGTATGGACTCAACTCCATGGTTAAGGTTTCATGCAAATAAAAACTTTGGAAGAACGCAGCGGTCTAACGCGCGATACTTTGCGGTTCTATGAACGCAGTGGTCTGATCACAGCGCCCCGACGGCTATCAAATGGGTACCGTGAATACGATGAGCACACTTTGGCGGAGCTCAAGTTCATTTCCACAGCGCGTGAAGTCGGATTCACGTTGACTGAGATCAAGGCAGCTATTCCGCACCTGAAGGAGCCACCTGACCGGTGCCTAGACCTGCTTGAAGGTCTGGGAAGACGAAGACTTGCTGTTATCGAGCAAATAGATGCAAACCGCAGACAATTAAGGCGCTTGGATCAGTTGATTAAGCGATTCAGCTGAACTAAAGCGGCACTCATTAAGCCAATTTAGCCCTCTACAAACCAATGTCTGCTTATGGCCGACAGCTGCAGCTCCGCTTGCGACAATCGATGACCGCAATCGCTGCTCAGCGGCCCTTTAACCTGTTGGCCTCAACCATTAATGAAGTCGCGGGATAAAGGTGTGGGTCATATCAAAAGCGCGTATGCGGCGGATTTTAGGGGCAGCCATTTCAATGGCCGCGTGCACGGGCTATCAGCTCAGCCAGCTCGGGACGCACAGGCAACGGCTCGAAGGCATTCACCGTAGACCGCCCCGGGTTACCTATCGGCAGACGCCCGCTCAGGTGACCCAGCGGCACCAACGCCAGGCGAAACAACTGTCCCACTGCCTCGGACCAGTCGCGTGTGCGTAAGGACAAGTTAAACATCTGTGAGTGGGTCTGCAGGTGTGGCCTGATGTGCAACTGTCCCACGACATGAGCCGCCTCCAGGTAAAGCCAGGCTTGATTTGCGGAGTCTGCATTTTTTGCGCTCTGGATCAGTAGGGCGTGGGCGGTGCTGTCAAATGGGCGATTGCCCGATGGCTCAGTGGACGTGCCCATGGTGGTCTTCCTTGGCAATCTCTTCGCCCACCTCCCTGCGCGCCTGCTGCAGCACGGTCCAGCCACCGTGAAACGCGAGCACCGCCATCAAGCTGGCCACCGCAAGATCGGGCCAGGCCGAGCCGGTACCAAACACGCCCAAGGCCGCGATGAACACGGCAAGGTTGCCGATGGCGTCGTTGCGAGAGCACAGCCACACGCTTCGCATGTTGGCATCGCCTTCGCGGAAGGCGTAGAGCATCCATGCCACCGTGATGTTGGCCATCAGCGCCAGGAGGGCTATCGTACCCATGGTGGTGGCCAGAGGCACGCCGCCGTTCCACACCGACCACAGTGCTGCACCCAGCACATACAGGCCAAAACCCATCATGCTCACGGCTTTGAGCATGGCTGCGCGCGCTCGCCATGCCAGCGCCGAAGCCAGCACTGCGAGCGACACGGCGTAGTTCATTGCATCGCCAGCAAAATCGACCGCGTCGGCCAGCAAAGAAAGTGACCCAGACTGAACGCCAGCCACGATTTCGACCAGGAACATCGCGGCATTGACCACGAGGGCGATCCAGAGGATCTTGCGGTAACGGGCCAGGTTGACAATGGCATCAAGTTTCGGTGTGTCGTGGTCACAGCAGTGGGCAGACATGGGTTTTCCTTTCAATACTTGCATTGGAAACCCTGGAGCCGCTACAGTGTCAAATCCTTTTTTAAATCAGGACCGTGTCATGCAGATCAAGGAACTTGCCCGCGCCACCGGCGTGGATGTCGAAACCATCCGTTACTACGAAAAACAGGGCCTGATGCCCGCGCCGGCTCGGCGCGACAACGGCTACCGCGACTACGCGGCGGCTCACCTGGAGCGCCTGTCGTTCATCCGCCACTGCCGGGCCCTGGACATGCCGCTGGGCGATGTGAACCGACTACTTGGATTCGTTGATAAACCGGACACAAACTGCGGCGATGTCGATCTTCTGGTGGACGACCAGCTTGCCCGTGTACGCGCCCGCCTCAAGAGCATGAGGGCACTGGAGAAGCAGTTGCTACGGCTGCGGGCGCGATGCTCCGGCACCCACGAGGGGGCACACTGCGGCATTCTTGAAGAGCTAGTGTCCGCCGCTCACGGGGAGTCTTGCGCATGCCATTCAGCTTAATGTTGGGACGCCCAGAAACTCCAATGCGCAGAATGGCAATCAATCGGTTCGATGCAGCCCATTAGCATTTTTCAGCCTACGTCCGGTTATGGCCGCTAGCAGACAACGAGCCCACTTGGTCCGATAACTGCTCCCGCTGGCGGTTTCAACCGGTCGATGCAACGCATTCGCTGAACATCAATGACGATCCGCAATAAAGAAAGACGTTTGCAGACAGACGTAAAAAAACCCCTCAAGAGGGGTTTTTGCGAAGAGCCAAGAAAAATTACTTCTTGACGCAAGCTGGGTTCTTTTCGTTTTCTTTTTTCGAGCAGTCGACTTTTTTGTCGTCCATTTTGCCGCCGCCATGGCTGCCTGCGAAGGCGGGCGCGGACATCAGCATGAAAGCAGAAACGAGAGCAGTCATCACGATTTTCATAGAAACACCTTCTGGGAATGAGGTTGTCGAAAAGATTCAGAATGAAGTGCTTGCGATCTCAAGCACGCATCCATGCTATGCCCATTCGTTGAAAGCCCTCCCCTTATGGACAAAACCCCTTCTGCTGGGTCGCCTTTTCAAGGTGCTGCTCTTTGGAGCACTTGGCGCCAATGCCGTTGCTTTGCCATGGCAGTCGGCCTGACATGGACGGGCCTGGCCGCTACCGCGCAAGAGCGCTTTGTGCCCAAGGCCTCTGAAGTTGTTTTGTCTGCCTCGGTGCACACCGCTGGGGGCCGCGCCGGTTCGCTGCGGGCCTTGGACCAAGCTTGGCGTGCCCAACCACAAGACTTGCCAGCCGCATTGGCCTATGCCCGCGCCGTGTTCACTTTGGGTTTCAACGAGGGGGATTTGCGCTGGTTTGGATCGGCCAAAGCGGCTTTGACGCCTTGGTGGCAAGCTAAGGATCTGCCCGCTGATGGCCATTTCATGCGCGGTTTGGTCAAGCAAGGGTTTCACGACTTCGATGGCGGCTTGCAAGACATCAACCGAGCCATTGCCCTGGATCCCGCGCGTGCTGAGTTCTGGTCCTGGCGCTTTGCCTTGCATTTGCTCCAGGCCAATATGGGCGCCGCCCGGCAGGATGCCGAAGAAATTACGCGGCGTTTTGGCCCACAAGAAGGCCACATTTACAGCGCCGTGTTGGCGTACCGCACGGGCCAGGCCTTGACGGCCGTGCAAAAACTGAGCTCATCGATGCATTTGCCCGACTACCAGGATGCCGCCTCGCAAGTCTGGATCGGGTTTCATCTGGGCGAGGCCCACCGTGTGGCCCAGCAGCCCGAGCAGGCCATCGCCCTTTGGCAGCGGCTTTTGCAGGCCCATCCCCAATCCCATTTGCTCAGGCTGTCTCTCGCCGATTTGCTCAACCAGCAAGGGCAATTCCGGCAGGCCAAAGCCGTGGCCACCGCCCAAGCGACCCCTTCCAACAGCAACTTGACCGACGCTTTGCTGATGCAAGCCCTGCTGGCCAGTCGCGGCCTGAAAGCGCCCGATGAAGCTGCTTTGGCCCAGCAGATGGCCGCGCGTCTGCAGTCGCAAGCGCTG
The DNA here is from genome assembly GCA_044361935.1 of Limnohabitans sp. Lineage (GTDB taxonomy): Bacteria > Pseudomonadota > Gammaproteobacteria > Burkholderiales > Burkholderiaceae_C > Limnohabitans_A. The sequence goes on from JBIKHW010000038.1 coordinate 12,430, forward strand.
CGCCAAGAGTCGCTGATTGAACGGCCCAAACTCATTTACCAAATTGCTTACGGCCAGGATGTGGCGGCAGGCCTGGCCCTGTCCATCGAGAACTGGCAACAACAAAAAGAGCCGCCTGATGCGGTGCTGTTTGCACAGGCCGCACTCGCACGCCAGCAGGCTCGGGCTGCCGAGCCGGTGGTCCAGTGGGCCCAAACCACGGGCTACACCGATCCGCAGTTGGCCCCGTTGATCACACAGCTGAAGGCGCACCCGAGCTGGTCCAAGGAGCGCCCATGATCTGCCGACTCCTGCGCCAACAAGCGCATGCAATGTTTGGTCTGTGGGTCTTTATGGCCGCTTTGCTGGGGTCCGGCGCAGTTTTCGCGCACTCCAGCAGCAACAGTTACCTGACGCTCAGCGCTCCAGCGGGCTCGCTGACTTTGCGTGCCGACCTCCATCTGCGCGATGTGGACCTGGTCTTCGATCTGGATGCCGACCGCGATGGCCAGGTCACCTGGGGAGAGACCCACCTGCGCCAAGCTGAACTGGCCAGCTGGCTCGATCAGGGTTTGCAGCTGAGTGCGGCTGGCCAGAAGTGCCCGCTGGGCACCGCCGACCTTCAGGCCAGCCAGCACGCCGATGGGACGTATCTGAGTGCGCAGTGGACACCGAATTGCCCGGGCCTGTCGGATTTGGCCAGCGCCAATTTAAGCTTGCGTTATGGCCTGATGTTTGCGCAAGACAGCTTGCACCGTGGCCTTTTGAGAGTGGATTTGCCGGACTTGCAAACCAGCGCCTTGCTCAGCCCCGAGCGCCCTGAGGCGCAGGTGAGCCGCGCAGACAGCAGCGCCTGGCGGGTGTTCGGCCGTTACATCGTTGAAGGGGTGTGGCACATCTGGATCGGCATCGACCACATCGTGTTTTTGCTCAGCCTGTTGGTGCTGGCGCCCTTGTTGCCTTCGCGCCAACGGATCACGCAATGGCCTGCGGCGCAGCAGGCCAGACCTGTGCTGATGGATGTGCTGGCCGTCGTCACGGCTTTCACGGTGGCGCACTCCATCACGCTGGGCCTGACCATCATGGAATGGCTGACGCCCCCGCCCGATCTGGTGGAGCCAGCGATTGCCTTGTCGGTGGTGCTGGCCGCTTTGAACAATTTGCTGGGCATCAACTCGCTCAAGCGCTGGCGCTTGGCTTTTGTGTTTGGCCTGGTGCACGGTTTTGGTTTTGCGAGCGTCCTGCTGGACTTGGGATTGCCTGCCAGCGCTTTGGTCGCGGCCCTGGGCGGCTTCAATGTGGGCGTGGAACTGGGCCAACTGGCCATCGTGGGGGTGTTCTTGCCCATCGCCTGGCTTTTGCGCCACACCCGCTTTTACCGCTGGGTCATCGTCGCGGGGGGCTCAGCTGCCATTGTGGTTCTGGGCTTGTTCTGGACACTGGAGCGCATCGGCTGGCTGGGCTGAGCGGCCAGCCGCCTCGCTTCAATCACCCCAGCGCGTGTGGAACTTGCCCGCACGGTCCGTGCGCTGGTAGGTGTGGGCCCCAAAAAAATCACGCTGGGCTTGCAGCAAGTTGGCGGGCAGCCGCGCTGAGCGGTAGGCGTCGTAATAACTCAGGGCGCTCATGAAAGCGGGCATAGGTACACCGTGCAGCGCAGCTTGGGCCACCACTTCGCGCAGGTCTTGCTGGTTGTCGGCCATGACACGGGCAAAGTGCGGGTCCACCAGCAAATTGGCCAAATCAGCCTGGCCGCTATAGGCGCGTCGAATGTCTTCGAGCAAATGTGCGCGAATGATGCAACCGGCCCGCCAGACCTGGGCCACCTGGGCCATGGGCAGTTGCCACTGCTGCTCGCGGTCGGCGGCCCGCATCAAGGCAAAGCCCTGGGCATAGGCACAGACCTTGGCGGCCATCAGAGCACCTCGCAGCTGGGCCAACAGGGCACTGCGCTCGGGCCAGGTCGTGGTTTCGGGTCCATGCAAAACCTGGGCCGCTGCCACGCGCTCGGTTTTGATGGCGCTCAAGGTGCGGGCGAACACCGCCTCGGCAATGGTGGGTGCGGGCACACCCAAATCGAGCGCCACTTGGCTGGCCCATTTGCCTGTGCCTTTTTGCTCGGCGGTGTCCAAAATCATGTCCACCAAAGGCGCACCGGTCTCGGGGTCGGTGCGCTGAAGGATTTGCGCGGTGATGTCGATCAGGTAACTGCCCAGCTCACCCTCGTTCCAGGTGGCGAACACCTCGCCCATTTCAGTGGCCGACATGCCCAGCTTTTGCATGAAGGCATAAGCCTCACAAATCATCTGCATGTCGCCGTATTCGATGGCGTTGTGCACCATCTTCACAAAATGGCCCGCACCACCCGGCCCCATCCACTCGCAGCACGGTTGTCCATCTTCGGCTTTGGCGGCAATCGCCTGCAGCAAAGGCTTGACCAGTGGCCAGGCCTCGGGCGATCCGCCGGGCATGAGGGCCGGGCCCCGCAAAGCACCTTCTTCACCGCCACTCACACCCGAGCCCACATACAAAATGCCCGATGCACGCAGCGCGTCGATCCGCCGCTGGGTGTCGGTGAACAGCGTGTTGCCGCCGTCGATCAGCACATCGCCGGGCGACATCAGGGGGGTGAGCTGCGCCAGCACCTGGTCTACGGCCGCGCCAGCGGGCACCATCAACCACACGCACCGGGGCACCGACAAGCTGTCCACCAGTTCGGCCAAGCTGGCGCTGGCCTGAGCCTTCAGGCCTTGGGTGCGTTGCGCGAAGTTGTCGCGCTTGTGGGCATCGAGGTCAAAGCCCGATACCGAAAAGCCGTTACGCTCCAGGTTCAGGGCGAGGTTTTCACCCATCACGCCCAGGCCCACGAGGCCGATGTCCATGGTTTGCATGTTTGCGTTGACCCTTTGTATCCAATAGCCGCATCCACCAACAGAGCGGGCAGGCGGATTGTCGTTCGCAGTCGGTGCGCTTGGTGTCGCGCAACTGTCGCAAACCAGGGACACCCCAAAACCTGAAAAGCTTCAGGCAAGAAGGCCCTGGCTTGGCAGGTTTTTCAACGGGCTCAATGGCGCATCAGCCCCTGCCCGGAATCTCCGAGAGCAGTTGCTCCACATGCGCCTTGGCTTTTTCAAGCGAAGCCAAGCTGCCCGTGAGGTACATGCGACCGCTGGCCCCGATCATGCTGCACTCGACCAAGGTCAGGTCGGGTGCGACTTTTTCGGCTTCGTTGGCCATGTGGGCACCAAACAGAGCCGGGGCCACTTCCATGAGCAGCATGTTCTGGCCAGG
>JBIKHW010000270.1:0-4854 GCA_044361935.1 Limnohabitans sp.
GGGCCTGTAGGGTCAATATTTCTCGGGCACGATCATCTCGACAGGCACCGGATGGCGGATGTAGTCTGGGTTGCGCACCCGCCCGGGCAGTTCCACTTGGGGGTGCTCAACTTCGTGGTAGGGCACCATGCCCAGCAAGTGGTCGATGCAATTGAGACGGGCCTTTTTCTTGTCGACCGCCTGTACCACCCACCAAGGCGCTTCGGGGATGTGGGTGCGCTCGATCATGGTTTCTTTGGCGCGGGTGTAGTCTTCCCAGCGGCGGCGGCTTTCCAGGTCCATGGGGCTGAGCTTCCACTGCTTGAGCGGGTCGTGGATGCGGCCCAAAAAGCGGGCATGTTGCTCGTCGTCGGTGATGGAGAACCAGTACTTGACCAGTTGGATGCCGCTGCGCACCAGCATTTTTTCGAACTCAGGCACTGAGCGAAAGAACTCTTCGTATTCTTCGTCGTTGCAAAAGCCCATGACTTTTTCGACGCCCGCGCGGTTGTACCAGCTGCGGTCAAACAGCACGATTTCGCCCGCAGCGGGCAGGTGCGAGATGTAGCGCTGAAAGTACCACTGGGTTTTCTCGCGGTCGTTGGGCGCGGGCAGGGCGGCAACGCGGCATACGCGCGGGTTCAGGCGCTGGGTGATGCGTTTGATCACGCCCCCCTTGCCCGCTGCATCTCGGCCCTCAAACAGGATGACCATGCGGTGGCCAGTTTTGACCACCCAGTCCTGCAACATCACCAATTCAGATTGCAAGCGCAGCAGTTCGCGAAAGTAACGGATGCGATCGCCGACTTGGGCCGCGTTGGTGGCAGCATCGCTGCCCCAGCGGTCGTCAAGCTCCAATTCCAGTTCTTCGTCCATGCTGTCCAGCAAGTCTTCGCGCAGTTGGCGCATTTGGGCTTCGTCAATGGCGTTGGTGGGTGTCATGGCAGTTCAAAACATTAAAAAACTCACTTTCGGTGTGTTTTATGAATCCTTGATGACCGCAGCCCAAGCAGCGAGTCCTAAGCCATGTCGCTTGGGGTTCCTTGAGGCCGAGAGACCCGCCACACCAGCGCCGCAAACAGCACCGACACCGCAGCGAGGGCGAGGCTGCTGCTGATCCAGAAGGTGTCCACCCCCGGACGGCCGGTCCACTGCAGCCAGCCGCTCAGCGCTGATTCCTCGTAGGCCCACAGGTAGCCGCCATATAACCCAAATCCCCACAAAAAGGCGGTGTAGATCAGCAGCGGCGCGATGGTGATGCGGTAGCAGCGCAGCAAAAAGGCGCAAACCGCTTGCACCGCATCGGCCAGGTGGTAGACCGCCACCCAGGCTAGCCAGACCATGGCGGCTTGTGCCACCTGCGGGTCGTTGGTGAAGGCGTGGGCGATCGCCTCGCGGCCTAGCAGCAAGGCCGCAGCGCACAGCACCGCCGCGCCGATGGCCAGGCTGATGCCCAGCCCCGCCGCTTGTCGGGCGCGGTGGGGCTGGCCAGCGCCCAACCAATATCCGGTGCGTGCACTGCTGGCGATGCCCAGGGCCAGCGGCACCATGTACAACACCGAGGCCAGGCTGGCCGCAATCTGGTGGCTGGCCGATGCCACAGCGCCCAAGCGGGCAATGAACAGGGCCATCAGGGTGAAGGAAGTCACCTCCACCATGATGGACAGCCCGGCGGGTACGCCCAAGCGCAAAAAATGCCTTAACACCGACCACTGGGGTTTTTCAGGCAGATGCCACAGCTGGTAGGGGCGGTAAATGTCCTGCGTGCGCAAAAGCCACAGCCCGGTGAGCATCATCAAGCTGTTCACAGCCAGCGTGGCCCAGGCGCAACCCACTACGCCCATGCCGGGCACATCGCCTGCGCCAAAGGTCATTAACACTGACAAGGGAATCTTGACCAACAGCGCCCCCGCTTGCAGCCAGGTCACCAAGCGCGGGTAGCCTAGGCTTTGGTTGAGCGTGCTGTACATGCGAAACAGCAAAGAAGGCACCAGCGCCAAGGCCAATACGCGCAAATAGGCCCGCACATCGGGCCACAGTTCGGTGGGCACTTGGGTCCAGGACAGCCAAGGGTCTGGGAACCATAAACCGGTCATGCCCAGCGCCGCTGCGCCCGCTGAGATGTAAAGCGCCTGTCGCACCGAGCGCCCGATTTCTGCGCGTTGGTTACCGCCATGCAGCTCGGCCCACACGGGCAGCAGCGCTTGCAGCATGCCGTTGAGGGCCACATAAATGCTGATGTAAATGGACGAGGCCAGCGACAGCACAGCCAGCGCGTGCGGGCTGTAGCGCCCGGCAATCACCGTGTCGGCCACGCCAAAGGCCATGACGGCCAACTGCCCGACCAGCACAGTGCCCGCATGGCGGGAGATGGTGCGCAGCTCCGACATGGCTCAGTTCTTGACCGCGTCTGGCAAGGTGGGCGTGTCGTTTCGGGGCGGTTGCGAGGGCCGGAAGATCAGCAGACGATCGCTGCGCTCACCCAGCCGGGCCGCAGTGGCTATGGGGGTCCAGCCCAAGTCTTGGAGGCGATCGTTCAACAAGGGCAGGTTTTTCTCGTCCATGACCAGCCAAGGACATTCGGCACTGGGCTCGATGGCCGCTTGCAGGCGCACCTGCGCGTGGAACAACAGGGCTGCACCTTGCGCCTTGCTGATGCCGGCGTATTGCAAGCAACGGGAGGTGCCGGTCACGACTTGCACTTTTTGTACCGTGGGGCCATAGCTGCGAGCAAAGTTGAGCAAGGGAAGCCACAGGGTCATGAGCAGCAACCAGCACAGCACTGCGCCGGATGCGGGCAGTATCATGCTCTTCCACAATGCGGCGCGGTGGCTTCCTATGCGCCACTTGACCAGCCAGGCCCAAGCCAATGTGGCCAGCACGCCCAGACCAAAAGCCAGGGCGGAAAACTCAGGCAAAAAGCCCGGTGCCAGTTTGGCCACGTTGGCCGCTGGCTTGGCTGGAAAGCCCGTTTGCATGGCCACCCAAACCACCCAGATGGCGAGTGCACAAAAACTGAAAAACAGCAGGGTGAACCAATCGATCAAGGCGCCCAGACTGCGCCGCAAGGTGGGCAGGGCAAAGGCGGCCAATGCGGCAATGCCGGGCAGCGCCAGGAGCAAAGCCCGGTCTGACAAGCCGGTCAACCAAGTGGCCCCGACCGTGACGGCCACAAACCACAAAGGCAAGGCCAGGTGCGGGTAGCGCCAGGCTTGGGTCAGTTGTGCCCGCCAGCGCCACAAGGACCACAGCGCCAAAGGCCAAGCTGGCCAGGTGAACCACAGCATCAGCTTGGCCAGGATGTGCAAGTCAAAGATCTCATGCGGCACCACACGCCAGCGCCACAAATCGAGTGCGCCCGCGGTGGTGACGCACAACAAGCACAGCAAAGCCAGCAGCCCCAGGTCGAGCATGCGCATGCGGCCTTGGGCCGGGTCGATGGGGGCCACGGCACGGATCAGCGAGCCCCCCACGCCCAGCCAAAGCGCCACGCTGGGCGCACCCGAAAGCGTCAAGCCCAACATGCCCAGTCCCACGGCCAAGCCACTTTTCACACGCCAGCGTGGCAAGGTGGACAGGCCTACAAAAATCAGCGATGCAAAGCACAGTTGGCTGAGCGCGGGCGTGGCTTCGTGCGCCAGCCGGGCCAGGCCCAGGCAGGCGAGCAAGGCCAGCAGGCTACCGTCGGCCAGTGCGCGGGCGTAATCACTTGGCTTGGCCTCGCCGCCAAAAGCAAAAGCCACAGGCTGCGCGGCAGGGTGACGAGCCAGGGCGTACACGGCATACCAGGTGGCCGCCAGTGTCAGGCCCAGCATGCCCACAAAGGGCAGCCGTGCGAATACGTCTTCCCAGCTTGGCGGGGCCCACTGAAGAAAAACAGCCCCCAGCCAATAAGGCAGCAAAGCCACTTGTTGGTCGTGCTGGCCCAGCAAGCTGGGCCTGAACCAGTTGACCGTTTCGCCCAGCGCAGGTCGAGCCAGTTGCAGCATGTAGCCCAAGGATTCCAGATCTTCTGATTTCCAGGGTTCACGCCCCCAGAAGCCTGACAACACATAGGCCACACACAGCAGCAACAAAGCCAGGCGTGGCAGTCTGCGCACGGCATTTTGAGCAACGATGGCTGGGGTGGGCAGGTTCACGGGGACTGGGTCAATCAGGTCAGGGAAAAAAGCTGGGGCAAAGGCTTGGGCACTAGGCTTCGCATTTTATTGATCCGGCCCGATGAAGTATGAATGGGCTGTATTGTTGTTCCCTCTTTGTCATCCCGGGCGAAGACCCGGGGATCCAGCGCTGGGCACTGCCTCTCGCAAAGACCTGCAGTGCATTCTGGATCCCGGCTCAAGGCTGGGATGACAAAGAAAAAATTCAAACTTCACCGGACCGAATCAATAGAAAAGCCGGGCCAAATTGGGTTGCTGTTGAGCCAGGTAGGCCAAGGCCCATGCAAAAAGGGCAGGCCGGTTGCCCGGGCTGCCCTTCTGGGGAACACCAATGCGCGAATTACTTGGCGATAACGGTGGTCTTGCCGAAACGGTTGCGGAATTTCTCCACGCGGCCGCCCATGTTGTCCACCGACTTTTGCGTGCCAGTGTAGAAGGGGTGCGACTCGCTTGTCGTGTCCAGCTTGTACCAAGGCAGCTCGCGGCCGTCTTCCATTTTGATCATCTCTTTGGTGTTAGCGCATGAACGGGTCACGAACTTGAAACCATTGGACATGTCTTGGAAGCAAACTTCACGGTAGTTAGGGTGAATGCCGTCTTTCATGGGGAAATCCTTTTATTTTCGCTACGGTAGCCACTCCTCAGCCTATCTGAGAGCACTTTCCGCAAAACCTATCGATTATAGGGTATCAGCCGCCGCGTCGCATCATGTCGA
>JBIKHW010000271.1:0-4826 GCA_044361935.1 Limnohabitans sp.
TGGGTATATTCCACCGGCTGAAGCTGAGGCGAATTACTACCGGCAGCTAGCCGGGAAGAACGAGACCGAGGTCTCAACTTAAACCAACTGGCCTCCACGAAACCCGGGGCGATTCAAATTGACTGTTCGGTCAGTGGTTCCTGTTTCCAGAGTCAACTGAGGGGTACCCGTGACGGTCACGGCCTCAGAGAAATTGACCTGAACCGAAACTGAATCTCCCACCTTGTAAGCGCCATTCGGTGTACTGGAGTTCACACCAGTGACAGTTGGTGCAGTTGTATCTTGGGCTGGAGTCGAACTGGCCCCAGTAATCGATAAATCAATAAGATTGAATGAACTGGCAAGAGCGCCATTTTCAACAGTAAAGTAAGCTCGAACTTTATCTACAATAATGTTGTTGAAAGCTGAGAAACTTATCGAAGTATAGTCAGTCTCGTATGCTGAGATACTGTTGTATGGTGTAGTTTGAGCTACAGCTACATTATTTGCATACCCCACGAAGTAAATGTTTGATAATTTAGATAAAGCAACTGAATTACCAGAGTTTACATATTCACCCAATGTGGCGTCCGCAACTTTAAAACTACCACTTGTTGCAACCCTAAGTTCGATATATGTTTCATATGCCGCACCGTTATTTGGCGATGTAATCGCACTTGGTCCTCCAGTTGCGGCTGAATCCCAAGAATAGGCACCATATGCATCCGCATCAGTAAGCATCGTACGCCCTGTCGAATAGCTGCTAAGCACGAAAAAACCATCTGAGGTATTTACTGTTACGTTACTGTTTGCCGTAGCTGCTCCTGCAAACGTGTAAGTTCCATTTGGTGGCACAGCTAGAGTGAAAGCATATCGACTTGAAAAGTCAAGGGCGAATGTAGTCTCGCCTTTCTCCAAAACCCAATCCCCACCGAGTAAACTCGATCCAGTCAAGTCATCAGATGCGGCAATATCCGCTCCAGTCAGGCTTGCCAAATTGGCGGTAAAAGTTTGACCAGCCTCACCACTTGCGATGTAACAGCCATAGAATAAAAGATCACCGTTTGCCGAAATTGCATCTCCCAGTGTGGCTAACTGAGCTTGAACACCCGCATCGGTCAGGCTGTTTGAATTGAGCGAATACTTTCCCAAAGTGATTGTGGCTTCATCACCGTGTGACAAAACATGAATTGCGTCATAGCCTGAGTGACTCTGGGCCCACAACGCCATCTGCGCCAATCCGTCTTGGCCTGCGTCTAACAGTACGACTTCTACACCAGCGCGGACACCTTCCACCAATGTTTGGTAATCAGACACGCCTGTGTCGATGAATGCAACTTCTTTGCGTCCGTTGTTCAGCGCGACATCCAACGCTCTCACTGTCACCGGGCTGGTGACCGTTGCTGGCTCGGCAAAGCGGGCCAAGTCACTGTCGTTGGCCGTGCTGTCGCTCTGCACAGCCTCCGGTGCGTACTGCGGGTCGGTCACAGCCGTCACAGCGGCAGCGTCAAACATGAAGCGCTGCTCAAGCGCCATCGGGCGAGCTTGTGGCAACAGGGTGTCAATCAGGGGGGCGCGGTTGGACTTGTTCATGTCGAATTCGATTTCTTTTTGAGGCTCACTGGGCCAACGAGATGCGGCCGCTCATGCCGGCCATGAGTTCTGCAGGGCGGCCTTCGATGACGGCGACCACTTTGATGGATTGGCTCACTGGATCCACGCGGGCACCCAGGCGGGCCACGCGGGCGCTGTAGGTTTTGCTGGTCTCATCCACACGGACGCGAACAGCCCCTTTGCTGCGAAGGTTGGGTAACCAGCTGGATGGCGCGATGAATTCCAGCTCCAGCACGCTGTCGTCAATCACTTCCAGCAGGGCCTGGCCGGTCTGTACGAATTGCTCTTCACGCACCTTCTGATCGGCCACGCGGCCATTAAAAGGTGCGATGACTTTGCACTTGCTGACCACGGTGGCCGCAGACTTGGCCTCTGCTTGCGCCTTGAGGACTTCGGCCTCGGACACTTGCAGCTCGACCTTTCCGATGGCGGCGTGCTTGATCATTTCCTGATTGGCTTCGAGCGTGATGCTGGTGGCCATGACTGTGGCTTTGGCTTTGTCGAGTTGGCTTTGGTACATGGCGCAGTCAAACGCCACCAAGGTCTGGCCTGCTTTGAAGGCCCCGCCTTCTTGCGGTTGAATGCTGATGACCTTGGCTGGTATTTCGGCAGCCAGGGTGGTGTAGCGGCGGGGGCTGAGCTGGCCGCGCACTTCACGGCCGTCCATCAAGGCAGCGGCCTGCGGTGAGACTGGTCCGGTTTGTGGCGTGGTTTGCGGTGTAGTTTGTGCTGTGGCCAATGTGGCAGTTGCCAGCCAAAGGGCGCAGACGCAAGCGGCACCAACAAAAACGCCCGTCATCCGGGCGTTAGGCTGAAGGCAGCTCACCATGACAGCCCTGCAGGCAGTTTGGGCAGCTCTCCCGCTTCCCAGTTTTTGAGGCTTTGTTGCACGGCTTGCACCACTTCAGGCAGTGGTTTGCCTTCTGCGGCCATCACCACAGGCTCCAGGCCCAGCGTGGCTTGCAAGCGCGATGCGGCGGCTTGTGCGTTGGACAGCGCTTGGTAGCGGCGCAGGGCCGACAAGATGCTGGCGGTCTGCTGGGCCACGCTGTCTTGACGCGACTGCGATTCGGCCTTGGCACGGGCGTTCACCACTTCGGCCATGCGGCTGTCCACGCGGGCGATTTTGTCGGCGCGCATGTATTGCTTGGCGGCGTTGGCGTAGTTCAGGCGGGCAATGTGCACCTGCGAGATGACGGCCATTTGGGTGGCCACCTGGCGTTGGTCAGCCATGGAGATGCCCATGTCGGCCAAGCGCTTGGCGGTGGGGGCGCTCAAGATGCCCATCAGGTTGAAAGAGATTTGAGCTCCGGCCTCGTTCCAGCGTTGGTTGACGATGTATTCGTCATTGGTGGTTCTGTTGCCGTAGCTGAAGGTGATGCCCGGGAACATCTTGAGCATGGCCCTTTTGGCTTCGTCGCGGGCAATGCGGGCGTTGTACAGGCTCTCGCGCATGTCGGGGTTGTTGACCACAGCTTGCAGTTCCATGTCGGCGAGGTTCATGTCCAGCCACTTGGTGTTGATCTGCGCTTGGGGCTCGACCACGGTGAAGTTACTGCCCGATGGCAATGCGGCCAGCGTGGCCAGCTCAACCCGGGCAGACGAGAGTTCGTGCTCCACCAGCTCCAGCATGCGCAGGTTTTCAAGCAACTGGCGCTGAAAACGCAGCGGCTCCATGGGCGAGCGCATGGCCGATGATTCGGCGGCTTCAGAGCCCTTGAGCGCGGCTTCGGCCTCTTGCATGGTGTCGCGCACGGACTGGCCCAGTTTTTCTGCAGCGACCACACGCCAGTAGGCGGTGCGCACGTCTTGGACCAGGTTGTGCAGGGCTTTGCGGCGGCGCTCGGTGGCAATCATCACGCGGTCGCCGCTTTGCTTGGCGGCGTAATAGCTTTGGCCAAAGTCGAGCAGGCTCCAGGTGAAGCTCAGGTCGGTGGTGGTGGCTTGGCGAGAACTGGACAGCGTGGAGCCGGGGGTAATCGGCGAATTGGGGCCAGCGCGCAAATTGGTCAGCAAATCGCTGTCACGCGAACGGTAGCCCGCGTTGGCCATGAATTTGGGCAGCATGTCGAAGTTGGCCAGATCCAGCGTGCCGTAGGCCATGGCTTCTTCCATGATGCGCACTTGGCGCTCGGCGTTGTACTTGATGGATCGAGCGATGGCTTCTTCAAGCGAGAGAGGGCCGTTGATGGGTTCTACGGCACTGTCTTGTTTGGCCTTGACGGTTTTGGCCTGCTGAACAAGATCCGCATCTTGCAAGGTCTCGGGCTTGAGGTTGGCGCAACCGGCCAGTGTGAAGACGGCCAACGAGGTGGCCAAGAGCTTGAAGTTTTGTTTGTGGTTCATGAACAGTTCAGATCAGCCAATCACCCCAGCACCGTGCGCCAGAGTGAGAAATGGAAGTGGTTGAAGGCGTGCCAATTCATCGAATTGGCAATACCGACAAAGCTGATATGAAGTTAACAGTTACAGGGTATTTGGGGTACTACCAGAAGTGGTAGTTCTGGGCAGTACAACAGCGACACCTGCCACCAAGGGCGCGGCTTTGATGCGCTAAAACAGTTTTGCATCGTCAAAGCCCAGCGCATAAGCCTGATCGACGGTGGTGGATGGACGACAGTCCCAGGTTGACACCGGAATCTTGCGGCTTGGCTGCCAATATTGGCGCTGCTCAAATGTGAATTGTTGGGGTAGATCCGGATAGTGCCGGGTCAAGAGGACGAGTGTTCGTTTTGCTTCGGCGGGAGTCTGTGCAGGCAGTGGCGCGTTGTCAATGTAGCCACCGTCCAGCGCCCAACGTTCTCCGACTTTTTGGGCCTTCATGAACGGACCTGCAGCGGCTGCGGCAGCCAGCAAGTTGCGAGCTTCGTGGGCACTGCCGCATTCATTGAGGCTGAAGAACGCCTGACGCAGGCCCAAATACTTGGGCAATTTTGGATGGATGCTGTGGGCGATCTTTTTGTCGAGCAGATACGCCACTGAACCCGTGATGAGGCTTCCAGTCACACCTAGCCACCTTGCAGGCTGAGTGACCGCCACATTCAACTGGGATTTGGATTGCTGCAGTGCAGCGTAATCACCATCGCCCATGAGCGAATTTAGCCACGCGGGGTAGATGTGCTGGTGCGCAAATTTGACTTTCAGGCGCATCAAGGCGCGCCAGTCAAAAAGCTGCGCGTTGGCTGAATAAAGCTTTTTGCAAGCGATCAGGGCAGATTCGGTCGTGCCCGTGA
>JBIKHW010000272.1:0-4798 GCA_044361935.1 Limnohabitans sp.
AATACTGAACACCACCATGACCTTGTTACGCCTGTTTGTTCCTCGACATGCATCGTGGTGGCTGATGCTCGCCATGCTGGCTGGCCAAGCTGTAGCTCAAACGCCATCCGCTGAGGTTCAGCAGGCATTGTCGCGTCCGTTTGTGTGGGTCAACGAGGTGCCCCAACCCACAGCGCATGCCGAAGTTTTGTACCGTGAAAGCATCGCTCAAGGCACGCCCAGTGGCCCGGAGTTGCGCGCAACGGTCCGAGAAAATCTGATCCAGCAGTCGTTGATCATGCAAGCCGCCCAAAGCGAGGGGCTGGACAAAAATCCTCTGGTGCAAGCTCAAATGGCCTTGGCAAGCCAGAGCGTACTTGTGCGCGTATGGCAACAGAAGGTTCTGGCCGAACACCCCATCAGCGAAGAGGCATTGCAGCTGGAATACCAGTACCAAATGGCACAAAGAGGAAGCCAGGAGTGGCTGATACAACACATACTGGTGGATCAAGAGAACTTGGCCAAAACACTGTTACAACGCATCCAGAAGGGCGAGGACTTTGCGCTGATCGCCTCCGAACACTCACGCGATCCCGAGAGCAAGCCACAAGGAGGCTTGGTGGGTTGGGTCTCACAAAGTCAGCTGGTGCCCGAGATCGTCCCGATCCTGCGCCAGATGCAAGCACCTCAGTTGTGGGCCGCACCGGTGCGCACAGCGCGAGGTTGGCACATCTTGCGTTTGCAAGCCCTTCGCCCCTTGAAACCGCTGGACGCTGTAGAAGTCCGTCCACAGCTGCTGGAACTGCAGGCTCAAAAAATCCTGCAACAGAAGATGTCTAGCCTGCGACAAAAAGCATCCATCCGATGACATGAATGATTTTTGTATGATCTGGAGATGCTCCAACACACACCAGACGGCACACCCAGCGCTCATCAACGGCAGCTTTTGCTGGTTGAGGACAACCCCCTTTTTGCAGAACAAATGACCGATGCCCTGCATGGCCTAGAAGGTCAGTGGGAAGTCATCGAATTCAATGAAGGCCTCGCGGCCAAGGCTTGGGTCAACCAAACCAGCACACCTTTAGACCTTGTCCTGGTGGATCTTGGTTTGCCCGATGTCAGCGGCATTGAAGTGATACGTGCCTGCCGAGAACGCTTTGCTGAGCTGCCGATTGTGGTGATTTCTGTGGTCGCCTCGGAAAATGCCGTTCTGAAGGCGATTGAAGCGGGGGCGAATGGCTACATCCTGAAAGACGAATCGATACAGGAAATCACCGAAGGCATCAAGAAAGTGCTCACAGGGGTTTACCCTCTGAGTCCACGGTTGGCCCGGTTTTTGTTCAAGCAACTGTCTAAACCGGATGAAAAAATAACCGAGCGCAGAGACATCAAACTGTCGCCTCGCGAGCACGAAACCTTGCAGTTTTTGTCCAAAGGCTTAAGTTACGAGGAGGTGGCAGCCAAAATGGGGGTGACCCTGTCCACAGTGCAGTCGAATGTGCGCAGCCTCTACCGCAAACTGAACGTCAAGTCGCAAGCACAGGCGATGTACATGGCGATCGACCACAAGCTACTTTGAATCCTCTTGGACCTGCAAAGAAACGCGTTCAACTCTGAGCAGGACTTCAACACCGGGTTGGTGCGCGACCAACTTGAACTGTCCACCCATTTCTCGCGCACGGTGCTGCATATTGCTCAAACCCCGACCTCTAGAAATGGGCTCCGACATGCCCTGACCATCATCACGCACCGACAGGGTCAACACATCGTTTTCGGCATCAAAATGCGCTGAAAACCAGACATTTTTGGCCTGCGCATGTTTGAACGCATTGTTCAAGGCTTCCTGGACCAAGCGCAGCGCTTGCAGAATTTTGTTGGAGGCCAAAGGTGGCAGCCCATCCAAATGGGTCTTCCAGTGCAATTGATGTCCACTGCCGACAAAGCGCATCCCCAGTCTGTGGTGCATGTCCACCAGCGCCTCCTCCAAAGTGATGTGCTGTTGCCCCAGTGTGTCCACCACCAAATGCAAATCGGCGGTGATTTCACGTAAAAATTCAGGAAACTGTTCGGGCCGAATCCGTCCTTTTTCCGCCATCATGCGCAAGCTGGCCAATTGAGAGCCGAATCCGTCGTGCATGTCCCGCAGCAACTGCTCTCGCTCTTTCATGCGCGATTGCTCAATTTGTTGGGTCTGCAATTCATTTCGAATGCGGTCCGACTCGGCCCTGGTCTTGACCACCTCGGTCCGGTCAAACAACACACCTTCGCAAAGGATGGCGCCGTCGGTCAAAGTTCTGGTTGCAGCCTCGGTTCTGACCCAGCGCTTTTCGCGACCCTTGGGGAAAATAGGCCACTCCTTGGGTGAGAACACTCGACTACTCGAGCCGCTGCGAATGAACGCCTCCCACTCGGGCAATGCTGTTTGATGCAGGATTTGTGCAAAAACATGGGGGTCCTTCAACAAATCCTGGCGGTTCAGGCCTGTCAATTCAATGAAGCGTTGGCTCACAAAAAGGAAACGACCTTGCGCCTCACCCGGCGTGAAAATCAAGGTGTAAGTGCCGACAGGAATGTTCTCCGTGACCTCGTAAGCCATGCGCTCGACCGCTCGGCGCTGCAGTTGCTCGCGGTCTTCTCGGGACTGTTTGAGCGAGGTGGCCAGGTTGCGAATCAGGAAAGTTCCCAATATCACCAACATGGCGCTGTAGATGTAGGGGAAGAAAAAACCGCCTTCAAATTCACTTTTTCCAGCAAAGCGCAGCCAATCAGCTGCGCCCGTGGACAGCATGACAGTGCCCATGACAATCGTAGTGAGCTTGATCGGAGTACGCGAGTCCCATGCCCAACGGATGGCTATTAAATTCAAAGCGAACCCCAAACAAATCAGCATCAAAAAAACAAATTGAACCAAAGGCCCGGAAACCCCACCAAGTCCAATGAAGATCGGGGCGCATACCATCAGCCCCAACACGGAAATGACCATCCATCTTTGAAGCTTGTCAAACAGCGACAACATGGTGAGAAAAATCAAGGGGATGGTCAAAAAGCGCGAAGTGATCCCCATCCAGGTGAAAAATTTGATACTGAAAACTGGACTACTGACCGTGACGATGAGCAAACCCGTGGCGTGCATCAAACAACCAAAGCCAAACCACAGGAAGGCCGACTCTTTGCGCAAAATGAAATAAACGGCCAAAGACAAAAGCCCAAACACCATACTGATCCACTGCAAGCCCACCAGAAGATCAGTTTTGAACCAATTACTCATGCGGTAGTTGTGAGCGTAGAGACTTTCTACTTCCCCTATTTGGATGGGAGACAAACCATTCATTTGCCGAGAATTTGCATGAATTTCAAATTCAATCGTGTTATCCCCTGGCTGCCAGACATCCTTTGTTGTACTGAAAAAACTGGGTTTGTGCAGGCAACGCAATGTTTCAAGAGGACCATGCCCACAATTGCCGATGTACTGTCCATTGACGAACAAGGCCCCGGACAAACTCATTTTGGAAACAAAAACGCCAACAGGGGTCAAGGGTGCTTCTGACAAGTTCACGCTCATGCGGTAACGCACTCGGCTGCCATCCGGCAAAAAATCTGAGGTCTCCAACACATTGGGCAGCGACACCGCCCGTGGCTCTGACAATCCGGTCAGCACGGCTTGTTCGATGACCTTGTGTTTGGCCAGCGCAGGTACCTCCTTGTTGATCAGGAAAACACCCAGCACGACGAGCATCAAAAACGCCCCCAGGATCAAGCTGCTGAAAAGGGACAGCCGATTTGTCACATGGGGGCCTTAGCATCAACCATCACCAATACTTGGTGCATGCAAAGGCCAAAAAGAACGCTGGGCCGAGCCGCTGCCAGGTGGTTCATTGCTCGATCTTCTGGCTGCGGATGATGTCACCCAGGGCTTTCGTGTCAGATTGAATCCGGTTGCGCAAACCCTCGGGCGAAGAGCCCACCACCTGCCAGCCTTGCTGGAACAAACGGGCGCGCATCTCGGGCGCACGCACGATCTCGCTGACCACGGCAGACAATTTGCTGGCCACTGCCGCTGGCATCGAAGCCGGGGCGGCCACCGCGTTCCAGATTTCCAGATCGTAATCCTTGACCCCGATCTCTGACAGGCTAGGCACCTCGGCGGCCACCGGGCTGCGCCCTGTGCTCGAAGCCCCAATCGCCCGAAGTTTGCCTCCGCGCACCTGGGCTGCGGCCATGGCGGGTGGCAACAAGGCCAGTTGCACTTGGCCACCGAGCATGGCCGTGATGATTTGCGGGTTGCCGGGGTAGGGCACATGCACCGGCGCAATGCCGGCTTTGGTTTTCAGCAGTTCCATGCCCAAGTGCGCCACGGTGCCGACACCGGGCGATGCGTAGCTGAGTTTGTCGCCGGCCTTTTGGGCCTGGCTCAACCATTCGGCAGCAGTTTGACCGGGTGCCACTCCGGGTCCTGACGCGGGGACAGTCAGCACCAGGGGGGCTTTGCCAATCAGGCTGATGGGTGCGAGGTCTTTGAGCGGGTCATAAGGCACCTTGGGGTTCAGGATGCGGGCAATCGTCATGTTGCCGTTGATCATCAGGCCCAGCGTGTGGCCGTCGCTGGACTTGGCCACGAAGTCAGCGGCGATGTTGCCGCCTGCGCCCACTTTGTTCTCAACAATCACGTTTTGCCCCAGCGCTTTGGCCAGGGGTTCGGCCAAGGCGCGGGCCGTCAGGTCGGGGCTGGAGCCGGCTGGGAAACCGACCACCAGGCGCACGGTTTGGGTGGGCCATGGCGCGGTGGAGTTGGCGCTCCAAGCGGGGGTCAGTCCCAAAG
>JBIKHW010000273.1:0-4795 GCA_044361935.1 Limnohabitans sp.
GACAAAGTGCGCCCGCCCTACAACATCAGTGTGCTGAATTACGAGTGCGCTTTGTTTGCGCTGGAGCACACCGAAGTGTTTGCAGCGCAAGCCAAAGACCTGCGCGAGCAGCGCACCCGTTTGCTGAATGAACTGGCCGCCATGCCCGGTGTGACCCCGTTCTCGAGCGAAGCCAACATGATCCTGGCCCGCGTGCCCGACGCGGCCAAAACCTTTGACGGCCTGAAGTCCCACGGCGTGCTGATCAAGAACATTTCTAAAATGCACCCATTGCTGGCCAATTGCCTGCGCCTGACGGTGGGCACCGCCGCAGAAAACGACCAACTCCTTGCCGCTCTGAAAGTCTCCTTATGAACCGCACCGCTGCCGTCACGCGCAAGACCGCCGAGACGAACATCCGCGTCGCCATCAACCTGGAAGGCACGGGCCAGGCCAAGCTGACTTCGGGCATCGGTTTTCTGGACCACATGCTGGACCAGATTGCCCGTCATGGTTTGATCGACTTGGACATCGCGTGTGAAGGCGACCTGCACATCGACGGCCACCACACCGTGGAAGACATCGGCATCACCTTGGGTCAGGCTTTTGCGCAGGCCATTGGCGACAAAAAAGGTATCCGCCGTTATGGCCACGCCTATGTGCCGCTGGACGAAGCTTTGAGCCGCGTGGTGGTGGACTTTTCGGGACGCCCCGGTTTGCACATGGACGTGAACTTCACCTCCGGTTCGCTGGGCACGCTCGACACACAATTGGTTTATGAGTTCTTCCAGGGCTTTGTGAACCACGCGCTGTGCACGCTGCACATCGACAACCTCAAAGGTGTGAACGCGCACCACCAGTGCGAAACCATCTTCAAGGCCTTCGCCCGCGCCGTGCGTGCTGCGCTGGAACTCGATCCGCGCTCGGCCGGCGTGATCCCTTCCACCAAAGGAAGTCTCTGAGCATGAGCGTCAACCGCGTCGCCGTCGTTGACTACGGCATGGGCAACCTGCGCAGCGTGGCGCAGGCGGTGATGCATGCCGCCTCCAGCGTGGACCATGCCGAAGTCACCGTCACCAGTGACCCGCAAGTCGTGCGCAACGCGCACCGTGTGGTCTTGCCGGGGCAGGGCGCCATGCCCGACTGCATGCGCGAGCTGCGCGATTCGGGATTGATGGACGCCGTGCTTGAAGCCGCCGCCAGCAAACCCCTGTTTGGCGTGTGTGTGGGCATGCAAATGCTGCTGGACCACAGCGACGAAGGCGACACGCCCGGCTTGGGCCTGATCCCCGGCCGTGTCGTTAAGTTCGATTTGGCCGGACGCATTCAGCCGGACGGCACCCGCTACAAAGTGCCGCAAATGGGCTGGAACCAGGTCTGGCAAGACAAACCGGCGCATACCCTGTGGCAAGGCGTCGAGGACGGCAGCTGGTATTATTTTGTGCACAGCTTCTATGCCCAAGTGGCCAACCCGGCGCACAGCGCGGCCCAGACCGATTACGGCGGCCGCTTTGCTTGCGCCATTGCCCGTGACAACATATTTGCCACCCAGTTTCACCCCGAAAAAAGCGCGGCCCAAGGTTTGGCCTTGTTCCGCAACTTCCTCCACTGGCAGCCTTGAGAAGTTTTCACTGCCGTTTTTCAGCCCCTCAGCCTTTTTTTAATTCGCCATGATTCTGATCCCCGCCATTGACCTCAAAGACGGCCACTGCGTTCGCCTCAAGCAAGGCGATATGGACCAAGCCACGACCTTTGGCGAAGACCCCGCCGCCATGGCCCGCACTTGGCTGGAAAAAGGCGCACGCCGCCTGCACCTGGTGGATCTGAACGGCGCGTTCGCGGGCAAGCCGCAAAACTTCAGCGCCATCAAGTCCATCCTCAAGGCCGTGGGCGACGACATCCCGGTGCAGCTCGGTGGCGGCATCCGCGATCTGGACACGATTGAAAAATACATCGACAGCGGCCTGCGCTACGTCATCATCGGCACCGCCGCCGTCAAGAACCCCGGCTTCTTGAAAGACGCCTGCACCGCCTTTGGCGGCCACATCATCGTGGGCCTGGACGCCAAAGACGGCAAAGTGGCCACCGACGGCTGGAGCAAGCTCACCGGCCACGAAGTGGTGGACCTGGCCAAGAAGTTCGAAGACTGGGGCGTGGAGTCCATCATTTACACCGACATCGGCCGTGACGGCATGCTCAGCGGCATCAACATCGACGCTACCGTCAAACTGGCCCAAGCTCTGACGATTCCCGTGATCGCCTCGGGCGGGCTGTCCAACATGGCCGACATCGAGCAGCTGTGCGCTGTGGAAGATGAAGGCGTGGAAGGCGTGATCTGTGGCCGCGCCGTGTACTCGGGCGACCTCGACTTCGCGCTGGCGCAGCAACGCGCCGACGAACTCAACGGCTGATCCATCCCCTCGCGATTGCACATGAGCGCTCAGGCCACTTGTCGCGACACCGCGTTCGCGGGCCTGCCTGCTTGCGAATTGACGCTGCCGCAAGGCGACCGCTTGCTGGTGGCGCTGCACGGCGCGCATGTGCTGTCTTGGGTGTCGGGCGGGCAAGAGCGCCTGTACCTCAGCCCCCAAAGCATTTTGGACGGCCAAGCCGCCATTCGCGGCGGTGTGCCCGTGTGCTTTCCGCAGTTCAACCAACGCGGCCCCATGGCCGACCGTTTGCCCAAACACGGCTTTGCCCGCAATGTGGCCTGGTTGGCCGATGCGCCCGAACTGGGTGCCGAGCATGCCCGCCTCACGCTGCGCCTGAACGACAATTTCCAGACCCGCGCCTGGTGGCCTCAAGCCTTTGCCTTGGCGCTGCACATCGACCTGAGCCCGGGTGCCGTGCAACTGACGCTGGACGTGCACAACACAGACACCCAAGCACTGGCGTTCTCAGGTGCACTGCACACCTATTTGGCCGTGCCCGACGTGACGCAGGCCACGCTGCAGGGCCTGGGCGGTCAGCCCGAGTGGGATTCACTCACCGACACCCATGCGCCCGCTGCCGACACGATCCTTTTTGCCGTCGAATTTGACCGCGTCTACGAAGCCGGGCCGAAGCACATGACGCTGAACGATACATTGCACATCAGCCAAAGCCCAAGCTGGGCCAACACCGTGGTCTGGAACCCCGCGCAAGACCTGTGCAAACGCCTGGCCGACATGCCCGACGACGGCTGGCGGCACATGCTGTGCGTCGAAGCCGCGCAGGTCTACGAGCCTATCACCTTGCCTGCGGGCGGGCGCTGGGTGGGCTGGCAGCGCTTAAGCTTGTATGCATGACTCAAGCCCATTCTGATCTTGAGGTTTTCATCATTGCTGGTCCGAATGGGGCGGGGAAGACAACCTTTGCGCGTGAGTTTTTGCCGCAAGAGGCCCACTGCAAAGTGTTTGTGAATGCCAATTTGATTGCAGCGGGATTGGCTCCATTTGAACCTGAAACCGCTGCATTTCAGGCGGGTCGTCTGATGATTGAACAGCTGGATCAAAGTTTTCAAAAGCGACAATCTTTTGCCCTGGAAACCACTTTGTCTGGTCGTGCGTACCTGAATTCAATTGCGCGTTGGCAAGCTGCAGGCTACCGAGTGACCTTGATTTTCCTCAAGCTTTCCAATGTTCAAGAGGCGGTGGCTCGGGTTCGTCAAAGGGTTTTGCAAGGTGGGCACAACATTCCTGAAGACGTCATTTCACGCCGCTTTGCATCAGGCTATCGCAATTTTGAGAAGATCTACAAGCCCATCGTCGATGCTTGGGCTGTGTACGACAATGGTGGGCCAGAGCCTGTTTTATTGGATTGGGGTGAAAAATGAGTCAGATGATGTCAATTGAACAAGCACGAAGCAGCAGCCTGAGAGGGTCGGTGGCTGCCATGGCCAGGGCGGCCAATCAAGCCCGGCGAACGGCTGCGCAAACCCAAACCGCTGTGGTGGTCGAGCGCAATGGCGTTCTGGAGCATCTGTACATCTCGGCCACACAAACCGACATCAAGCCCATTACCGTCTCCATCGAACCACAAGAGAGTCACTGAAACATGCTCGCCAAACGCATCATCCCTTGCCTTGACGTGACCGGCGGTCGCGTGGTCAAGGGCGTCAACTTTGTCGAACTGCGCGACGCCGGAGACCCGGTCGAAATCGCGGCCCGCTACAACGAGCAAGGCGCTGACGAACTCACGTTTTTGGACATCACCGCCACCAGCGACGGGCGCGACGTGATCCTGCACATCATCGAAGCCGTGGCCAGCCAGGTGTTCATTCCGCTCACCGTGGGCGGTGGTGTGCGCACCGTGGAAGACGTGCGCCGATTGCTCAACGCCGGGGCCGACAAAACCAGTTTCAACTCGGCCGCCATAGCCAACCCGCAAGTCATCCGCGAAGCGTCTGCCAAATACGGCGCGCAATGCATCGTGGTCGCCATCGACGCCAAGCGCCGCAGCGCAGAGGACGAACAGCGCATCGGCAACAACGGTCTGCCCATGGGCTCCGGCTGGGACGTGTACAGCCACGGCGGCCGCAAAAACGTGGGCCTGGACGCGGTGGCCTGGGCCACGCAAATGGCCGAGTACGGCGCGGGCGAAATCCTGCTGACCAGCATGGACCGCGACGGCACCAAAAGCGGCTTTGACCTGCAACTGACCCGCGCCGTGAGCGACGCGGTGAGCGTGCCCGTGATCGCATCCGGCGGTGTGGGCAACCTCGACCACTTGGCCGATGGTGTGAGCATCGGCGGTGCGGACGCGGTGTTGGCGGCGAGCATTTTTCACTACGGTGAATACACGGTGCAGCAAGCCAAAGAGCGGATGCGGGAGCGGG
>JBIKHW010000400.1:0-3085 GCA_044361935.1 Limnohabitans sp.
TGGGCGGCTGCGCAAAAGATGTTTGGCGACCAGGGCGTGATCGACATGACGGCGCACTGTGGCTACTACAGCCTGCTGGCCATGGTCATGAACACCACGCGCCGTGAGTTGCCAGACAACGCCGCACCGGGCATTGCGCCGTTCCCTCAATAAGGGCGAAGGGTGTGCCCTGCGGTTAAGCCGCCTTGAGCGGCAGCCCGATCAGCGCCGACAACTCTTCAAGCCCGAGGCCGTTGACCGTGTCAATGACGACCAAACCTTGCGGCGTACACGCCAGCGTGGCCAGGTCGGTGTAGACGCGTTTGACGCAGCCAATGCCGGTCAGCGGATAGCTGCAGGTCTGCACCAGTTTGCTTTGGCCTTGCTTGGTCTGCAGGTCCATCATGACCCAGGTTTGTTTGGCCCCAACGGCCAAGTCCATGGCACCGCCCACAGCGGGAATGGCATCGGCCTCACCGGTGTGCCAGTTGGCCAAGTCACCCGTGGCGCTGACCTGGAAGGCCCCGAGCACACAAATGTCCAAGTGCCCGCCGCGCATCATGGCGAAGCTGTCGGCGTGGTGAAAAAATGCGCCGCCGGGCAGCAGGGTCACGGGTTGTTTGCCCGCATTGATCAAGTCGTAATCCTCCAGCCCTTTGGCGGGTGCCGGGCCCATGCCCAGGATGCCGTTTTCGCTGTGCAAAAGCACCTCGCGGCTGGCCGGAATGTGGTTGGCCACCAAGGTGGGCTGGCCGATGCCTAGGTTGACGGTGGCGCCTTCGGGGATGTCTTGGGCCACGCGGGCGGCCAACTCGTCTTTGCTGCGTCGGGTGTAGCTCATGCCTTGATGCCTCCGGCCTGTGTGGCCACACGGTCGATCTTGACCACCGCCTGCACAAAAATGCCGGGCGTCACCACCGTCTCAGGATCCAACTCACCCAAAGCCACTTGCTCGTGCACCGTGGCCACAGTTTTGCGCGCCGCCATGGCCATGATGGGGCCGAAGTTGCGTGCTGCCTTGCGGTACGTCAGGTTGCCCCAGCGGTCACCCCGCTCGGCCTTGATCAAGGCCAGGTCGGCGTGGATGGGTGTTTCGTACACGTACATGCGGCCATCGATTTCGCGGGTTTCCTTGGGCAAGCCATCGGCGTGTTTGGCCAACTCGGTGCCGTAGCCCGTGGGCGTGAAAAAGCCACCAATGCCCGCGCCCGCAGCCCGAATGCGTTCGGCCAAATTGCCTTGGGGCACCAGTTCCAGCTCGACCTGGCCCGAGCGGTACAGGCCATCAAACACATACGAATCGGTCTGCCGAGGAAAGCTGCAAATGATTTTGCGCACCCGGCCCGCCTTGAGCAAAGCCGCCAGGCCGTGCTCGGCATTGCCTGCGTTGTTGTTGACCAGGGTCAGATCGCGTGCGCCTTGTGCCAACAGGCCCTCGATCAACTCGTCGGGAATGCCTGCGGTGCCAAAGCCACCGATCATGACGGTGGCCCCATCGGCCGTGCCCGCCAGCGCTTCGGCGACGGATGAAACGAACTTGTTGATCATTTGCTCAGTGTCTCTTTTGTCATGCTTCACAGCTTACATTGAGTTCAAAAACCCTGATCAGGGCACATACCTCCCTTGCGGCCAGGGAGCACCTCTAAGTGGAGAAAGTTGGATGAGCCTGTTTTGGGATCACATCGTTCAACCCGATTCACAGATCTTTATTTATGTACTAAGGTTCTCATTAATTTGAATAAATATCGGGAGGGTGATTCACATGAGCACGACCATATCACTGGAGCCTGCGCGGGTAAAAGCCAGACAACAAACCGTTAGCTTGGTTGACAAAAAAACATATACTTATAGTTTCGTCAACCAAGGAGCCGCCATGATTCACCACCGAATCCACCGCGCACGCATGCTCAGAGGCTTAAGCCTTGAGGCTTTAGCCAACAGCCTGGGCGACATCAGCAAACAGGCCCTGAACAAGTTCGAAAAAGGCGATTCCAAGCCCAACTCGACCCGCATCTTGCAGCTGGCCAAAGCGCTCGACGTCAAGCCCGAATACTTCTTCCGATCCGACGTCATCCAACTGGCGCCACTCGAATTTCGCAAGCTGTCCAAAATGTCGCAGGCTCGGCAAGCCTCTGTGTGCGAAAAAATGCACGACCACCTGGAACGTTACGAAGCACTGGAGCGCTGCTTTGACGCGGACACCACCGTACAGGTCTTGCCAGCTCAATCGCTGGTTGTGGCCAACGCCCAAGAAGCCGAAATGGCGGCGCAACAACTGCGCCAGCAACTGCACATCGGCCACGATGCCATTGCCCACCTGACCGAACTGCTGGAAGACAACGGCATCAAAGTGGCTCTGCTGGATGGCCCGGATGACTTTGACGGTGCTTGCGCCGCCACCCATGACAACCAGCATGTGCTGATTGCGCTGAACTGCCAACGCCCCGGCGAGCGCATGCGCTTTACTGCCGCGCACGAACTGGGCCACTGGGTCATGGCTCTGCCCGAAGACATGAGCGAAAAAGACAAAGAAGGCTGCTGCCACCGGTTTGCAGGCGCTTTCTTGTATCCGCAAAGCCGTGTGCTGCAAGACTTTGGCAGCCACCAACGCTCACGGGTATTTCTGGCTGAGTTGTTGAATGCGAAGCGCCGTTACGGCGTCTCTATGCAAGTGGCACTGCGCCGCCTGAAAGACCTCAACCTTCTGACCGACCCGGGCTACATGAACGCCATGATTGAGTTCAGCCGAAAAGGTTGGCGCAAAGTGGAACCCGAAATGTTGGCCTGCGAACATCCACGTCGGTTTGAATCTTTGGTCTATCGC
The DNA here is from genome assembly GCA_044361935.1 of Limnohabitans sp. Classification (GTDB taxonomy): domain Bacteria; phylum Pseudomonadota; class Gammaproteobacteria; order Burkholderiales; family Burkholderiaceae_C; genus Limnohabitans_A. Next base: position 2,804 of record JBIKHW010000400.1, read on the forward strand.
GGTTTGGCCGAAGACCTCTTTACCCCCTCTCGCGCTGCCGAATTTTTGCAGTGCAGTCTTGACGAGCTAGACCCCAAACTTGATCGGCTGCCCGCACTCGCATGACACAGCAGGTCTACATCAGCGACACCAACATCTGGATTGACTTCCGCAATGCGGGATTGCTGGATGCGCTGTTTAGCCTGCCCTTCAAGCTGTGCTGCACTGACTTTGTATTGAATGAACTGAAAGACTTTGACACCAAGCACCTGCTTGCTCGGGGCTTGGTCGTTGAAATCTTAG
>JBIKHW010000039.1:0-15358 GCA_044361935.1 Limnohabitans sp.
GACCAGGGCAGCACCCGTTACTTGCACGTCAACAGCAACCTGATGGGGTTTTTGAAGACCGACGGCAACTGGGACATGTACATGAACAACGGCGGCTCCATGTGGACCGCCAACTACGGCTGGTTGCACGACTATTTTTTCTCAGGGATCAACAACTGCGCGCCGCCGCTTAACTGCAACGGAAATACCGGAAATTGTTATGGCGGCCCCAGTGGAAATGTGGTTGCTCAAAACTGCGGAAACATAACGCGCGAAGTGCCCGTGCTTGAGGACGGGGGTGGTGCGCTGAATTTGCGTATGTACAGGTACGTTCACAACTGCAACTGCAACTGCCAATGCGATTGCCGTTGCTAAAGGGAAAAGTCATGTTTGTGGAAATTGTTGATTACCCGTCCAAACAACTAGATATCTTGCTTCTGGTTACAAAAAAATCAGATGCACTCATCGCAGCGATCTACTCCGAAAACGGGGGGCGCGATGATTTCAGCGGCATACCAGATGCAGTCGATGCATTGTCAATGGTTGCATCCAACAACGCTCCAGAATTTGTAAAGTTGGATGACAAAGCATTTATTCGCAAAGTCGTTGTACCCCATGGAACAAACAGCCTGATCGGCTTCGACGAATTGGTTGATTACTCGGTGCTCGACTTATATATGGACGGAATCGCTTGGGAGCCACGCCTCGCACAAACCAAACAGACAAAAATCATTTACTCAGCGCGCGTGCGTGATTTGCAGCGCCGACGTCTTCTCGCTTCACTATACGTACGCTTTAATACGGGCGATCTATCTGAAACCGTCGTCCACCTGGTCAACCGGGGCAACTGCGTTGTTACCGACCTAGTGGCCGACCATCGCTTTGATGGCACGTCAGTGCCGGTGGGTCCTGGAGGCGCCAAATGGCTCGATTACTTCTGGCACGCCGACGTGCAGCCCGTGGGGCGCTCGGATGACGGTCGACTGCTTTTCGATGTTGCACTCAAAAACAATAAGGACGGTAGCCCCTGCAACCGAAAGACGCGCCTAGAAATCATCACAGACGCTGGCTACCTTCCCAAGCGATTCATTACTACCGATGACCAGGGCCGGGCCCAGTTCTCCTTGATACCCTTGGGGCTTTCGGCCGGGGAAAAGGTCAAGGTCAAGCTCTCTGCGACCCACTTCACCAACGTCGGCGGCACCACCGCCGAAGTATTACTATGAGCCGGCAAGACACCATCGACCTTATCTTCCCCAGGTTCGTCATGCACAGGCGACTGGGCAAGGATGATGTTTTCCACACCGAGCTGTACAAGCTCGCGTCGCAGGATGCCGAGGCCAATCGCACGGACGGCACGCAAGCCAAAGCCATCGGCCAGCGCGCAACCCACCTGTCGCACTTGCGGCACAACTTCCTGAGCGACTGCAAGCACCCCGCAGTCCAGCGCCTCATCGAAATCGTGGACGTGGCCTGCCGCGACTACGTCGAGGCCATCTACCACTATCGCCATGATGGCGAGCTAGAGATGATGAGCGACACCTTCTGGCAGCAGCGCTCGCGCGGGGAGAACGTTGGCATCAACTGCCACACACACATGACCTCGCACCTGGTGGCGACCTATTACGTCCGCACCGACCGCGACCCGCAAGAGGCCAACCCGCTGCGCCAGGGTTCCGTCCGCTTCTACGACCCGCAGCACGTCAACACCAGGCCCTGGCCCAACAACAATGCAGGCGTCAAGACCACTTCCTGGTTCAACGTCGTCCCAGAAGAAGGTTCCCTCATCGTCTTTGAGGGTCACATCCCCCACGACTCCACCTTCTTCGATGGCGAGGCCAGGCTGTGCATCCCCGTCATGGTCAACCTAGTGACCCCGCGCACCCACATCAAGCGTCCGGTGTCCGAATTGATTGCGGAGCAGCGTGCATGATCCACCGGATTGCACAAATTCGACTGTGGCCCACGCGAATAGGGTTCTACGACCTGGAACCCATCAACGAAGCAACTAACGAGCAAATCCGCCAGGCTGCCCTACGCCAGGTACAGCTCAATGCGCCCATGTCGCAGGAATTGCGGGTACACGACTTTGAGAAAGTCGAGTGCCCATCCGTGAAGCTGCTGACCGACTGCATCACTGCGGCTATCGAGGATCACGCCGGCCTGCCTGTTCTGCGCCTGGCGCTGCGCGCTGTCGTCCTGCGCCATGGCAAGCATATCTGCACACACACGGAAACCCACGAATCCGACTTGATGGTGGCGTACTGGCCGAGCGGCTGCATCGCAGACCGTGGCAAGCTGCCCAGCATCGAGCCCGAGCGCCAGCACGCCCCCACCTTTGTGGTGGAAGACCCTTCGCGCCACTTGACCGACTTGCGACTGCCTGACGAGGGCCGCCACTCGGTTTGCATCAAGCCTCGACCTGGGCTGCTGCTCATCGGCCCAGCTCACTTGCCACACAACCTGCACCCGTACATGGGTCAAGCTCCCTTCATTCACATCGTCGCGCAGGTCCGCCTTGCGTGGCCATCCAACTACGAGGAACGCTGGTAATGGCGAAATTCCAGATTTATGCTTTGCAACAGGATGGCCAGAAGGTCATGCTGCACTACGAAAACCAGGCATCAACCTTGACCTGGTCCGACGGCACGCTCGTCGTGCAGGCCCAGCCGGCCACCTTTCGCGATGCCACCGCCGTGTCCGTCGATCAGCCCGGCCGCAAGGGCAACATCCGCACGCTGAAGGTCAGCCTGGGCCTGTCGTGCAACTACGAGTGCAGCTACTGCAACCAGCGCTTCGTGCCGCACGCCGCATCCACCAACCCGGACGACGTCCAGCCCTTCCTCGCCCAACTGTCAGACGCGCTCATCGAGCCGCCCGAGCGCATCGAGTTCTGGGGCGGCGAGCCCTTCGTCTACTGGAAAACGCTCAAGCCCCTAGCTGAGAACCTGCGACAGCTCTACCCGACAGCGCATTTCAACATCATCACCAACGGCAGCCTGCTGGACACCGAGAAGAACGAGTGGCTGGACCGCCTGGGCTTTGCTGTGGGACTGTCCCATGACGGCCCCGGCTACCACGCTCGCGGCATGGACCCCCTCAATGACCTGGAAAAGCGCGCCGGCATCATGGATCTGTACGGCCGCCTCCACCCTCAGAGGCGCATCAGCATCAATGCCATGATGAATGCTGGCAACCGCAGCCGCGCCCACGTCCAGGCTTGGCTGCAGGAGCAGTTTGGCCCCGACGTTCGCATTGGGGAGGGGGCCTTCATCGACCCTTACGACGAAGGCGGCATGGCGGCCACCTTCCAAACGCAGGCCGACCACATCGCCTACCGCGCCATGGCCTTCAAGGAAATGCGCCTTGGCATGGCCTCCAGCTTCGACATCGGCCAGCAAAAAATCGTGGACTTCGTGCAGTCGATCCGTATTGCGCGCCCTGCGTCCGCCCTTGGCCAGAAGTGCGGCATGGACAAGTCAGACCAGATCGCGGTGGACCTGCACGGTAACGTCCTGACCTGCCAAAACGTGAGCGCCGCTGCGACCGCGCCCAATGGAGAGTCGCACCAGATCGGCCATCTGTCCAACTTGCAGGCTGTGAAGATGCGTACGGCCACCCACTGGAGCAAACGCAAGGACTGTGCGAGCTGCCCAGTGCTTCAACTGTGCAAGGGCTCGTGCATGTTCCTGGACGGGCCACTGTGGAATTCGGCTTGCGATGCAGCCTATTCAGACAACGTACCTTTCCTTGCGGCCGCCATCGAATACCTGACGGGGTGCATTCCGTTCTACATCGAAGGGGACTTCCGTGAAGACCGCAAGGACATCTTCGGACAGCTTAACGCCACCCCATTGGCTCCAGTACGACGGGTGATTCCGATTCTTGCCCAGTCTGTAGCCTGATTTTTCTTTTGTGATTCAACCCTCGCCCCTCTGGTGCAAGCCAGCACGGGCATTTTTATTTTGGAGAATGATATGCCTGAACCAACAAGCTCTGGCGTGGCAGGGGCGGCCGCTGCTTACAAGGCCTTTGGGGGCACCGCTGCCGCAGTCGCCAGTGGTGCAACGCTGGCTGCCGTGGTGGTCATGCTCATGACGCCGCCGCGCGACAAACGCGAATGGGCTGTGGGCCTCATCAGCACGGTGGTCTCCAGTATTGGAGGTGGAGCAATGACTGTTGAGTATTTGCAGTTGCACCACTGGGCGTTTTCTACGGTGGGTCTGTGCGCATTGGGCGGTCTCATGTTCGCCTGTGGGCTGCCCGGCTGGGCCTTGGTGCGTTGGGTGTTTAACTTCATTGGAAAGCGTCGCAATGCCTCCATTGACGAAGTGGCCAGGGATGTGAAGGAGATGCTGTGAATCCAACTGAATTCATCATGCGCTTGAAGAACCCGGCGGTGGAGGCACAACGCAAGTCTGGTGTACCCGCAAGCATCACGATCGCGCAGGCGGCGTTGGAATCTGCTTGGGGTGAATCGGGCCTTGCAAAAGCCGGGAACAACCTTTTTGGCATCAAGGCAGACAGCCGTTGGCGAGGCGAGACACTCACCATGAACACACGTGAGTTCATCAAGGGACAATGGGTGGTTGTTCCAGCCAAGTGGCGAAAGTACGAAAGCTGGCAGGCCAGCATTGATGACCATGCTGCATTTCTTAAAGATAACCCGCGCTATCGGCCATGCTTCTTGTGTCAGACCACGGAGGCATTTGCACGTGCGCTGCTCAAGGCAGGGTATGCAACTGACCCGGGCTATGCCGACAAGTTACTGGCGCTGATTAACCAGCACAAGTTATTAGCGTTGGATCAGGTCCTGCTATGAATTGGCTCCTTCGAACCATTTGGATCCATAGATCCATTGTCCTTTTTCCTGTTGTGTTGCTTGGTGTCTGGCTAGGTGGAGTTTGGGTAGGGGCAGGACGTATTCAAAGTAAGTGGGATACCGACCGTCATCAGGCAGCGCTAGTTCTTGCTCAGCAGGAACAAAAATCTGCTGACATTCAACGCTCACAGGAGCAAATCAACCGTGAAATATCAAATGAATTCAATCAACGATCTGTGCAGTTGGCTGCTGATTGGAAGTCTGGTGGCTCTGTCAGGGTGCGCAGCAGCCCCACAGACGGTGTCGGCGGTGTGTCCGCCGTTCCCGCAACCTCCGGCGCTGTTGCTCCAGCCGCCTCCAACTCTGTACCTGTTGCCGCTAGAGATGAGGGAACGATGAGCTGTGAGCGACTTGGCGAGGATGCTGCCAAGGCTACGCTTATGCTTGTTGAACTTCAAAAATGGGTTCAAGAGATGGGCGCGTTGGTGTGGGCGAATGAATCCAGCCATTAAGTCCGTTCAACTTGCAAGTTGTTCAAGAAAAACTACCCAATCAACCCATAGAAAACTTGCAATTCATTCGATTTCAGACCTTCATGTCCAACATGATGTCTTTGGTGAATTGCATTGTAATTTTATGATGCGAAATAAACTTTGGGCTGGTGCACGTGTTTGCTCACTCACTTTGCTAAATGACAATTACTTCGCAAGATTTAATTTAATGGAACAAAAACGCGGCACACCTGTTGTTGAGCTTTTCGCTTGGTTAGGTGGTCTTTGCGAAGGCTTGCAGAAGATGCTGCCCAGACCACATTGCCACTGATTGAATCGCAGCGCTGGTATGAGCGGCAGGCTTAGGTGCGCAATGATTTTTACCGATGCCCATTGGTTGTCATCAAGGCTTTAATTGGGCTTTTGAATTTCTGGCTAAATGTCGACCTGTTGGGCTCGCGCCGTTAAACGACAGTTAAATTTTATTTAAAAAATATTAATCTTGCATTTCTGAAAAGCGTACCGAATACTTGGCTAATTTGTCTTACCTTTTAATTTTGTCAAGTTGTTATCGAGAAATAGTATTTGAAAACGAATCGAGTTATCCAGTGGCAATTTATATTACTCCAATAACGTAGATACTGGTCATTAATTTGTACTATAAATTCGCTTTTGATTTTGATTTTGATGTTGATCTAATAATTGCAACAAAATCATCAAATTTAAGCGATGCGCTACCTACTAGTCCCCCATCTATGTCTTGCTGCTCAAATAATCCATCAGCTGATTCAGGTTTGAGACTGCCACCATAGATTATTGGAATCAATCTAGAAAGTCCAGAATCGATTTCATCCAATCGACTACGGATTGATGCATGTACTTGCTGTGCTTGAGTTGGTGTAGCACTTAATCCAGAACCAATAGCCCACAATGGTTCATATGCTATGACGCATTTTTCTCTTTCTGACTTAGTGAGCGGCTTCAATACAGCTTCAACTTGAGAAAGTACGACTGCCTCTGTCATTTGTGACTCACGTTCTGCCACACTCTCTCCGACGCAAATTACAGGATTCAAAGAGGCCATTAAAGCTTGTCGAGTTTTTGCCAATACAAAATCATCCGTTTCTTTATATGCGTGACGTCTCTCAGAATGTCCAACCAGTACGAATTGGCATCCGAACTCTTTTAGCATATCGGCGGAAACGTCGCCCGTATAGGCCCCATTTTTTTGGGCGCTAACATCTTGAGCACCCAATGTAATTTTACTGTTGATCAAAATTTGCTGTGCTGTTTCCAAATATGGAAAAGGAAGACATACAGAAATATTTATATCTAAATGATTAATTTTGCGTAACTGAGACATGAATGCAACCACCGCAGCACGATTGCCATTCATTTTCCAATTGGCTATTATTATTTTTTTATTTCTCATAGAGTCTCATAATATTGAGTTAATCGCTCAACTTCATTTTTGGAGCCCAGCATCACGCTCACACGTTGGTGCAGTTGCTCGGGATGTATGTCAAGGATGCGCTGCTGTCCGTTGGTGGCTGCGCCGCCGGCTTGCTCAATCAGCCAGCTCATGGGGTTAGCTTCGTACATCAGGCGTAGCTTGCCGGCTTTGTGCGGCTCGCGTTTGTCCCAGGGGTACATGAATACCCCGCCTCGGGTCAGGATGCGGTGCACGTCGGCCACCATGCTGGCGATCCAGCGCATGTTGAAATCTTTGCCGCGCGGACCGTCCTTGCCTTGCAGGCATTCGTCGATGTAACGGCGCACCTGAGGGTCCCAGTGGCGCATATTGCTCATGTTGATGGCAAATTCTTCGGTGTCAGCCGGGATCTGAATATTCTCTTGCGTGAGCACAAAAGAACCTTGCTCGCGGTCGAGCGTGAACATAGCTACTCCGTTGCCAAGGGTAAGCACCAGCATAGTTTGCGGGCCATACACGCAATAGCCAGCGGCCACTTGTTGGTTGCCAGGCTGCAGGAAGTCCCGCTCGCTAACTTGCTCACCGCTCTCAGGCTTTTTGAGAACACTGAAAATAGTGCCGATGCTTACATTGACGTCAATGTTTGAAGAGCCGTCGAGCGGATCGAACAAAAGCAGGTACTCGCCCTGGGGGTAGCGGTTCGGTACGGGATAAACCTCGTCCATCTCTTCGGACGCCATGGCTGCAAGATGACCACCCCATTCGTTGGCCTCAATGAGTACATTGTTGGCAACGATGTCAAGCTTTTTCTGAACTTCACCTTGCACGTTTTCGCTTTCGGCGCTGCCAAGTACGCCTCCGAGTGCGCCTTTGTTGATAGCGTGACTTATGCCTTTGCAGGCTCTCGCCACCACTTCGAGTAAGAGGCGAAGCTCGGCTGAAATGTGACCCTCACTGCGCTGCTGCTCTACGAGGTATCGGGTAAATGAAATTCTTCTGTTCATGTTTTCACTCGTTCAACAGTAATTGATCTCACGTACATCAGATGCTGACGGTCGAGGAGTGCTGTACTACGCTCATGCACCGTTGACTCGCTGGGCCAGCTTGCCCGCGGCGTAATGGCTGGCCATGACGCTGAAGCTGTGACCCTTGATCTTGGGGGCTTGGCCCTCGCAACCGAACTCGAGGTAACGCTGTTTACACAACTGTTTGGCAGCTTCACGGGCCGGCTTGAGCCATTCACGGGCGTCAAACTTGTCGGGATTTTCAACCAAAAACTTGCGCACCGCCGCGGTCATGGCCAAACGAATGTCGGTGTCGATGTTGATTTTGCGCACCCCGAATTTGATGGCTTCTTGAATTTCCTCCACCGGCACGCCGAAGGTTTGCGTCATCTGGCCGCCATATTGGTTGATCATTGCCAACAGTTCTTGCGGTACGCTGGACGAACCGTGCATCACCAAATGGGTGTTGGGAAGGCGGGCGTTGATTTCTTTCACCCGGCTGATGGCCAATATGTCGCCCGTGGGTTTGCGGCTGAACTTGTAAGCGCCGTGGCTGGTACCAATTGCGATGGCCAAGGCATCGAGCTGGGTTGCTTTCACAAACACCGCCGCCTCTTCGGGGTCGGTGAGCATTTGGCTGTGGTCGAGTTTGCCGACCGCGCCAATTCCGTCTTCTTCGCCAGCGTCACCGGTCTCCAGATTGCCCAAGCAGCCGAGTTCGCCCTCAACGGTGGCACCCACCCTGTGCGCCATCTCGACCACAGTCTGGGTAACTTTCACGTTGTAGTCAAAACTCGATGGAGTCTTGCCGTCTTCCATGAGTGAGCCGTCCATCATGACCGAGCCAAAGCCCAGTTCGAGGGCCCCCTGGCAGACCTTTGGGCTAATGCCGTGGTCCTGGTGCATGACCAATGGGATGTGTGGCCACTGCTCGACTGCCGCCTGAATTAGGTGCTTAATGAAAGACTCCCCCGCGTATTTACGGGCACCGGCGCTTGCCTGCAGGATCACGGGCGCACCAATCTCGTCTGCTGCCGTCATGACGGCCTGGACCTGCTCCAGGTTGTTGACGTTGAAGGCCGGAATGCCATAGTTGTTTTCAGCGGCATTATCAAGTAATTCGCGCATTGAGACAAGTGCCATAGTGCTATTTTCCTTTAAATTCAAATGTGCAAAATGAAAGACATTTTTTGAATAACCAGCCCGTTGAGTGCTGGCACAAATGGCCAAATTGCAATTCGCTTTGGCTATTCTTTGACCGACTGTTGGGCAATAGCCCCCTAACAAGTTGACCTTGCCCTAGCGATGGCAAACATGCCTCTTGCAATAATTTCATTATTAAATGTAATAAAACTATTAAGTTTTAATGTGAAATTTTTCTTCGAGCTTTTCTGATTGTATCACGAACTTATTTGATGCAATAAAGTCTGATAAAAAATGATATTTCGGGGTTGAGATTACGCTGGTGCATGACTTGATACATTTTAATTCAAGCGCCATGAAACCCGTCAGTGAGGTGTTTGCAGCCGTCTCGCCAGATGCCAAATGTCGCAATCTGCTTGATGACAGCCCCTCAGCAGATTTGCAAGAACAAGGATTGACACCCGCTATGGTTGACCGGATGGTCGGACTGGCCAGCTATGTGAAAAGTCAGGGCGAACAGGCGATTTTGTTCACTTGCTCTGCATTCGGCCCAGCAATAGATGCTGCAAAAAGGACGCACAACATCCCCATCCTGAAGCCCCATGAGGCGATGTTTGATGAAGCTCTGGACCTGTGTGAGCGCCAGGGCAGACCGTGTCGAATTGGATTACTCACTACTTTTGAACCTGCAGCAATAAATCGCCCTGGGTTTTCAGGCTGCCGGTTGCCTTGGGCTGAACTGGGAATCCAAAAGCTGCAAATGAAGTCGCTGAGTTGATCCAGTGATACGCTGCACAGGCAGGCTTATTGGCGAGGGTGGTCTATCCACTTCATTGTCCCAACCCGATTTGAATGAACTTTGAGGGTTGATTTCTCTGTTGACGCGCGAATACTTTCTCTTGTGCCGGATCACGCAGACGGAACTAACAGGAAATACTCTGTGCAATGGAGTCCAGCATCATGTTAGCAGTGGACAGGTTAGTCGCGCAGGGCACGTTGTGCACATCACAAGCCCTCACAAGGGCGTTGATGTCGGGCTCATGGGGTTGTGGCGTCATGGGGTCGCGCAGAAACACCAGTGCCTGCACACGCCCTGCCACTAGCATGGCGCCGATTTGCTGATCCCCCCCCAGCGGACCACTGAGCACACACTCCACAGGAAGTGCTAGCTCTCGGGTCAGGCGCTCCCCCGTGGTTCCGGTAGCCACCAAGTCGCATTTGCGCAACAACTGCAGGTGCCTCTCGGCTAAAGCCAGCATGTCGTCCTTCTTTCGGTCGTGAGCGATCAGGGCAAGTCTCATTTGTACAATGCATCTAATTTGGAAATATTGTATTTGGAGAGTCTTCGATACACAAGAGCCGCTACTACAGGGTTCCAATGTCGTTGATGCTTTGCCCACAAGGCATCGTTGCAACGCGAAAGGCCATAATTGTTAGACAGTCATCACCGTAACACGCCAACATCATGAACAGCCCTAGAGCCGCAAAAAAACACAGCTTAATGCCGCCTACTCCGAGCGGCATCACCAACTCTGTGGCAACAGGCATTCTGGAATACATCCGCAAGCTGGATCTTCTCGCCGGTGAGCGGCTCAGGGAGCAGACGCTTGCTGACGAGCTGGGCGTGTCCCGTTCGCCCGTCCGCAAGGCCCTGCAGTACCTGGAGTCGGCCGGGATCGTCTCATCTACTCCCAACCGGGGATTTTTTCTCAAGCAAAGGGCTGCTGATCTGGTTCGCCTAGACATTCCGGCAGACGAAGAGTCCGATGAAGCCCTGTATTTACGCGTAGCCGAAGAGCGCCTGAGCGGCGCACTGCCCGAGGAAATCACCGAGGTCGATCTCATGGAGCGCTACGAACTGTCTCGACTACAGGTACAGCGTGCACTCAATCGCATGTCGCGCGAAGGCCTGGCTGAGCGAAAGCCCGGGCGAGGCTGGGTGTTTCGACCATTTCTCAGTAATGACACTGCCTACCGGGAGGGTTACCGATTCCGAATGATCATCGAGCCAGCCGCACTGTTAGAGCCCAGTTTTCGAATCGACAAAGTCGCATTCGAACGGATCCGACGGGACCAGCGAGCTATGCTCGACGGCGGCATTGAAAAATGGCCCCGGAGCGAGCTGTTTCGCGCCGGAGCTCAGTTCCACGAAACCTTGGTCGCTGCGTCAAATAACAGCTTCCTGCTGGAGTCCATACGCAACGTCAATCAGTTACGTCGCCTGGTCGAGTACCGAGTAAACGTGGATCGCAGCCGCCTGTACCAACAATGCGAAGAACACCTCATGCTCTTGGACCTGATTGAAGGGGGCGACCGGATGGAAGCTTCGTACAAGTTGCGTCAGCACCTGGACGTGGCGCGTAGTATCAAGCTGCACGACGCAGAATAAGCCACGGATATCTAAAATACTTATCCCCCCGTGGCAGTTGAAGTGCAAATAGGAATGCCTGTTCACATTACCAAATCTATTCTCGGGTATTGATTGGTGATGAGGTGTTGCCACTTATCATAGAAATATAAATATAAATTTTTGAATTAATAATGATGACATAGATCCTGAAATCGTAGCTTTTTCCTTCGCGGTTCTGACGACCGCGAGCCAGCAGTCGGCTATTGGTCTGAGCTTTAATCACGACGACATGGGTTTCATCAGCCTAGAAAAATAGCTCAACACTGCGCGACAAAACCTTGCCAAGGTCTGCGCCTACGACGGCATCATCCTCGGCACACAGTCGCATGCTGACTACCCGGCACCGGAAAAAGGTGGCCGTAATGTGTCCGCAGGCTTCCGTATCGGACTGGACTTGTACGCCAACGTGCGTCCGGCCAAGACCCGTTCTTTCCTCGAATCGAACATGAAGGCGGGCAAATCGATGGATTTGGTGATCATGCGCGAAGCCACCGAAGGGTTCTATCCCGACCGTAACATGAGCCGTGGCTGGGGCGAAGTGATGCCAAGTCCTGATATGGCACTCTCTACCCGAAAAATCACGCGCCACTGCAGTGAGCGCATTGCCCGTCGCGCTTTCGAGCTGGCCATGACACGTCGTAAAAAAGTCACGGCCATCCACAAAGCCAACAGCTTTCATATGACCGACGGACTGTTTTTGGAGGCTGTACGGCATGTCGCCAAGGAGTTTCCGCAGGTTCAACTCGATGACCTTCTGGTCGACGCCTCTACCGCGCACCTGGTGCGCAACCCTGAAAGTTTTGATGTGCTCGTCGCCACCAATTTCTATGGCGACATCTTGTCGGACTTGTGCAGTGAGCTGTCGGGCAGCCTGGGTCTGGCTGGCTCAGTGATGGCCAGTGATGACCTGTGCTGCGCCCAAGCACAGCACGGCTCCGCACCTACCATTGCAGGTAAAGACATTGCTAATCCGACATCGATGATCTTGTCAGTCGCGATGATGGTGCAGTGGGTCGGAGACAAGCAAGGCAATAAGGCTCTGCGTCAGGCGGGTGACGCCATGACCGCTGCAGTAGATGTCGTGCTGGCCAATCCTGCCACCCGTACACCTGACATTGGTGGCACCATGGGCTGCAAAGCATTTGCCCAAGCCGTAGCCGACGCCATCAAAAGTGTTTAAAGCTGCTCATGAGTAAACCATTGCTTGGCTGCATCGCCGATGATTTCACGGGGGCTACCGACCTGGCCAACAACCTGGTGCGCTCTGGCATGCGGGTGATACAGACCATCGGCGTGCCGACCTCGCCCTTAGCCGCCGACGTGGACGCGGTGGTGGTGGCGCTCAAGTCGCGCACCATTGCAGCGGCTGATGCCATCGCGCAATCGCTCGTGGCCCTGCGCTGGTTGCAAGCACAGGGAGCGCAGCAGATTTATTTCAAGTACTGCTCCACTTTTGACAGCACGCCTGAGGGCAATATCGGCCCTGTCACTGAAGCCCTGATGGACGCATTAGGTTGCGACTTCACCATTGCGACCCCCGCCTTTCCGGACAACGGTCGCACCGTGTTCAAGGGTTACTTGTTTGCAGGCCCCGTGTTGCTGAACGAAAGCGGCATGCAAAACCACCCGCTGACGCCCATGACCGATGCCAACCTGGTGCGCGTCATGCAAGCGCAAACGCGCCGCAAAGTGGGCTTGATTGACTACCAAACCGTGGCGCAAGGCGAAGCCGCCGTGCGTCAACGCATCGCCGCTTTGCGTGCTGACGGCGTCGGTGTGGCGGTGGTGGATGCCACCAGCAACGACGACTTGTACCGCATGGGCCCGGCGCTGAAGGACTTGCGCTTACTGACCGCAGGCTCGGGCGTGGCGATTGGCCTGCCTGCCAACTTCGGCCTCAAGCCCTCGCTGCAAGCCAGCCAATTGCCACAAGCGAGCGGCCTGCAAGCGGTGGTGTCGGGCAGTTGTTCGCTGGCCACCAATGCGCAGGTGGCGCATTTCAAGGCCAGTGGTCGCCCTGCTTTTGCGCTTGACCCCAGCACCTTGATGCACGGCCAATCCGATACCCAAGTTCAGCGCGTGCTGGCCTGGGCCGCCCCGCTGCTCAAGGACGGCCCGGTGCTGGTGTATTCCACCGCCGAACCCGCCGCCGTCAAAGCTGTTCAGGCTGAATTGGGGGTGGCCGAAGCCGGCGCTTTGGTGGAACACGCCCTGGCCTCGGTAGCCCGCGGCTTGGTACAACTGGGCGTGCAGCAACTGGTGATTGCCGGGGGCGAAACCTCAGGCGCCTGCGTGCAATCGCTGGGCATTGCACAAATGCAAATTGGCCCGCAAATTGACCCCGGCGTGCCGTGGTGCCACGCACAGTCAGCCGTGGGCAACGTGCACATCACCCTCAAGTCGGGCAACTTTGGCACCGAAGACTTTTTCAGCAAAGCCTTTAAAGTGTTGGCATCAGCCCCACTGCCAGTCTAGCCATGACCGAAAACCAAGCACGCGAGGAAATATGCCGGGTTGGACGCAGCCTGTTTGAGCGCGGTTATGTCCATGCCACCGCTGGCAACATCAGCGTGCGTTTAGACGATGGTTTTTTGATCACCCCCACGGACGCCTGCTTGGGCTTTTTAGACCCCGAACGTCTGGCCAAATTGGATCTGCAAGGCCAGCAAATCAGTGGCGATAAAGCCAGCAAAACCATCAGCCTGCACCGGCGTATTTATGAGGCCGCCTGCGAGACTGATGCCGACACCCGCTGCGTGATCCACACCCACAGCACGCACCTGGTGGCGCTCAGCCTGAACACCAGCGGGCCCGATCTTTTGCCTCCTATCACGCCCTACTTCGTGATGAAGGTAGGTCATGTACCCGTGGCTCATTACAACCGCCCGGGCAGTCCGTTGGCGGCTGACGAGGTGGCAACACTCATCCGCCAGTACGCCGCGCGCGGCACGCCAATCCGCGCCGTCATGCTGCCGCGGCTGGGGCCTAACGTCTGGCACAACTGCACGGCGGCCGCGATGGCCACGCTTGAAGAAATTGAAGAGACGGCACGACTGATGCTACTTACCCCTGCCGCGACCTCGTTGCGCGCTAATGAGATCGATGAGCTGCGTGATACATTCGGTGCCCGCTGGTAATTGACCAGACTACAGTGCATGCTCAAAATCGACGCTATGCGTCGCGTCCACTGCCTGCGGCGCTTGAAGTCGCACCTATCAATGAAGGACCGTATGCGGTATGCAGCACACTGTAAGCAGCACCTCGTGATTCTGGATTCGATTGAAGCGAAGCCGCTGTCAGGCGTATCGGCGCAATGAGCGATCAACCAAAGGCGACAAGCAGGAACCTAGAAAAAATCTGCACCTTGCTTGGGCCGGAGGTGACGCCCCAGCCATGGCAGGCCGAAAGGTCGATCGCGCGGCGGAATGCGCAGCAACGGGGCGCTTAAACCAGGCCCAGCGCACCAGCGCTGGCACCGGCGAGTAACAGCAGTATCAGGTTCACGCGGGTTTTGAGCAGCAGCACGAACGCCGTCAGGCAAAGCACCGCCAAAGTTAGATCGTGCAAGGTCATGGTCTTAGAGGGGTAGACGTACACTGCCGACGAAAACAATAGGGCCACAACCACCGGCGCAAGGCCGTTTTGGAAAGCTTTGACGCTGCGCACCTCATGGTGCCGCTCCATCCAGCGCGACGCGTACAACGCCAGCACAGAGCTGGGGCCCACCATGCTCAGCAGGCACAGCGTTGCTACCAGCGGCGCGGCCCAGACACTAAGCGAAAGCGACGACGCGTACCAGCCCATCAGGGCCACGAACAGGATGTTGGGCCCTGGCGCAACCTGTGCCAAGGCCACGGAGTCGCTGAACTGCGACGCTGTGAGCCAGCGGCTTTCAAGCACCAGGAAGCGGTGCATGTCAGGCACCACGACCATGCCACCGCCGACGGAGATGAGGGACAGCGTGGCGAAGTTCAGGCACAGGCTGGGCAGGTCGCTCCAGGCGAAGGCTTGGACGTTGGTCATTGCGCGTCGGGCATAGTGTGAGCCCCAAGTCGGTAATAGGTCCAGGCCCAGGCG
>JBIKHW010000274.1:0-4728 GCA_044361935.1 Limnohabitans sp.
CTTGCGATCTCCATCTCATTTTTGTCATCCCGGGCGAAGACCCGGGATCCAGTGTGCACCACAGCCCTTTGCAAACACCCGCAGCATGCACTGGATCCCGGCTCAAGGCCGGGATGACAAAGTGAAAGGCCGCGATGACAAAGTGAATGGCCGGGATGACAAAAAACAAGGCCAGGATGACGAAGTTAACGATTCAATTCGAATACCTGCAAACTTCACAAAGGCATATCCGTATTTTGCAGCAAGCACTTAGGCTGCCAGCCCACACTTCACACACGCGGCGACAAACCATCGGCGAGGGACAAGCGGTAAGCACGCCATGCAGGCCCCAAACTGGCCAACAATCCGGCCAGCAAGACCGCGCCGGCCAAAGCCAGCTGCGTGGGCAAGGGCGCGGCCAGTTGCAAACGGATGCCCAGCGACTGCTGCAGCCAAGGGGTGGCCAACGCCATGCCCGCGTGGGCCAGCAGCACACCCAACACTACCCCGGCGCAAGTAACCCAGACCCCTTCGAGCGTGAGCAGGCCCAGCACATGGCGCGGCGCAGCCCCCACGGCACGCAGCACGGCCAGTTCGCGGCGGCGCTCGTTCAGGCCCGCCAGCACCACCGCCACGAGCGAGACCACACTCACCAAAGCCACCAGGGCCGAGACAGCCAGCAAAGCGTTTTCGCCCAGCCCCAGCACCGACCACAGCTCACCCAGCGCCACACCGGGCATCACGCCCATCAGGGCTTCGTCTTCGTAGAAATTCACAAAGCGCTGCACATTAAAAACCGCCGCCCGGCTTTTCAGGCCCACCAAGGCGGCCGTGACTTCTTCCGGCTCCAGATTGAATTTGCGCGCCTGGTCGGCCGGGATCTGCCCTCCCGGCATGGGGGTGCCCGCGACCCAGCCCAAGTGGATGGCTTCGAGGGCCTTGAGGCTCACCTGTACCGAACGGTCCACCGGGGTGCCTGTGGGGGCCAGAATACCCACCACCTTGAAGGGCTTGTCGGCATGTTCATCGACCTCTTGACCCTTTGCTTCGGCTTCGTGGTCATGACCATGGTCGTGCATGCCGTGACCCAGCGTGATGCTTTGGCCGAGGCCGTAGCCCATCTTGCGTGCCACTTCGGCCCCGATCACCGCCTCGTACAAACCATCCAGCGTGTCGGAAAACGCCGCGCCCTGCTGCAAGACCAGCGGCTGTTTGTCGCCATAGGCAAAGTGCTGAAAAAACGCGGGTGTGGTGCCCAACACCGGAAAGCCCCGGTGCGAGTCGCCCAGACTCAAAGGCACCACCCAGGACACCGAGCGGTGCTGGGCCAGCTTGTGCACGCTGTCCATGCTCATGCTTTGCGGCACGCTGCCGATGTGGAACACCGAAAACAGCATCAGCTGCACCGGGCTGCTGCGGGCACCCACGATCAAATCGACCCCGCTGACCGATTGCGAAAAACTGTGTCGGATGTCGTGGCGCAAACGCTCCAGGGTCCAAAGCAAAGCGGTGGCCAGCGCCAGCGACACCACCACCCACACCAGCGTGCTGCGCCGGTTCCAGGCGCTTTGGCGGGCGATGCTCATCAGGCTGTTCATGCGCTCACCCCCGCTTGCTGCAAGGCGGGCAAGGACCACTGCACATCGAAGCGCACCGCCTGCTGCTCGTCGTGGCTCACACACACCAAGGTGCTGCCCGCGTCGCGTGCCGCCTGCAACAACAAGTCCATGAAGTCCTGGCGCAAGGCGGCGTCAAGGGCTGAGGTGGGCTCGTCGGCCAAGATCAATTCGGGCTGGCCCATCAGGGCGCGGGCAGCGGCCACGCGCTGCTGCTGGCCAACCGACAAGGCGTCGGCGCGGCGGCTCCAAAGGGCCTCGGGCAGGCCCATGCGCTGCAACCAGCTTTGGGCCGTGGCCTCGGGGCCGCCCGCGGCCTGGCAGCGCTCAAGCCTCAATTTGGAAAAGCGGCAAGGCAAGGTCACGTTGTCCAGCACGCTCAGGTAAGGCAACAAATTGAACTGCTGGAACATCACGCCCACATGGTCGGCCCGAAAGGTGTCACGCTGGCCGGGCTTCAAAGCCGCCCAGTCTTGCCCCAGCAAGGACACACGGCCCTGATGGGGCGACAACACACCCGACAACAAACCCAGCAAAGTGCTTTTGCCGCAACCGCTGGGGCCATGCAAAAACACGGTCTGGCCTGGCTCCACATGCAAGCGGCCCAGCACCAAGGTGTCAGGCCCGCCCCGGGTCCAGGCAAAGCGCAATGGCTCGATGTCGATCACTCAATTCTCCCTGTTGAGCGGCGCAATATACCCGCCTTGGGAGATCAGAGGGGCTTTCTCCGGCTTTCCCTGCGGGCAATCCAGACTGTGGCGCCCAAGATGACCAAGGCACCGGCCCAAGTCCATTGGCTGGGCACATCGCCAAACACCAGCCAACCCAGGATCGAGGCCCAGACCAGGTCGAGAAAACGCAGCGACTGGGTGGCCGAAATGTCGGCCAGCGCGAAGGCCCGCGTCAAGCAGTAGTGGGCCAAGGTGCCGAGCACACCCGTGGCGGCAAAACCGATCCATTGCATCAAGGTGGGCGCTTGCCAGTTGGGCAATGCCATCGGCAGGCTCAAGACCGTGACCGTCAGGGCTTGCCACAGCACAATCACGCCCGCTTTTTCGTAGCGGGTCAGGGCTTTGGTGATGAGAAAGGACGCCGCAAACACAGGCGACGAGGCGAGCATGACCAGGTTGAACCAGCCGCCCTCGCCCGACATTTTGGGCAGCACCACCACCAGCACACCCGCAAAGCCGATGATGGCGGCGATCCAGCGGTCACGACGCATGGGCTCGCCCAAAAACCATGCCGCACCGAGCATGATGAAGATCGGGCCGGTAAAGCCAATGGCCGTCATGTCGGCCAAGGGAATTTTGGGCAAGGCGGTAAACCACAACACCAGCCCCAGCGTGTGCACCCCACCGCGCCAGAACTGGCCCGCCAGGTTCACCGGCATGTAAGCCCGCCAGCCATAGCGCCAGACCCAGGGCAAGATGACCAGCAACCCAAACAGATAACGCAAGAACTGCGATTGGTAGACGTCCAGGTGCAGCGTCAGTTCGCGGGCGATGGTGTTCAGGAAAGAGAACAGCAGCCCGCCGAGCACCATCCAGACCATGCCCCGCACGGCCGCAGGCCAGGCGGCAAACGCCCGCCTGCTGCGGTGGTGCGTGAGCGACCATTGGCGCAAGGGAGACCAAGACTTGCGCGGTTTCATGCCGCTGCTTTTTTGAAGGGGTGAATCACCCTGTCATCTTAGGGGCAAGGCGCTTCCGGGCTGGTCGCTTGCGTTACCAGCGCAGTGTTCTTCACCGCTTCGGGCAGGCGTTCAGGAAGGCATTCAGGAAGGCGGCAGAGGTGGCAAGGACCTGGCTGCCGGGTTGGCTGCTGGAGCGGCCGCAGCTGCGGGTGCGGCAACGGGCGGTGGCAGCGGCGCAGCAGTCGCTGCCGCTGGTGCCGCTGGTGCCGCTGGCACTGAAGGTGCAGCAGGCGGTGCCGCAACGGGCACCACCGCCGCCGATGCAGCAGGTGCTGCAGCCGCCGCAGGGCTGGCGGGTTTGGGCGCATCCTGAGTTTTGGCTTCGGGTGCAGGCACACCCCTGATCTTGTCGATTTGCTGGAAGACCCAATTTTTCTCTTGCGCAGCCTGCGCTTTTTCTTCGGCAATCTGCGCCTTCAAGGCAGCGATCTTGTCTTGCAGCGCACGCTGCTCGGCGGCCTTGGCCTCTTGGGCCTGGCGCTCGGCCTGCACCCGGGCGTCTTCGATGGCCTGCAGTTTGGCCGCCTCTTCAGCAGCCTCGCGGGCCAGGCGGTCTTTTTCCTGCTGGATACGCGAGGTCCTGACCGATGTGATCTCACGCACCACGGTGCTCCAAGGCAAATTTTGCAATTGCCTTTGGATGGCGGCATCGCGTGAAATCGTCTGCACCTTGCCGTTCACACTGGCCGTGTAGAAGCCTTCACACCGGGTTTTGACACCTGCCACGGTGCACGCATGGCTTTGCGGGTTTTGCGTGCCCCAGGCTTTGGGCCGGGTCAAAAACGCCTCGCATTGGGCAAAGGCCCGTTCAATTTTGGCGTCTTCGCTACTGGGCTGCGGGTCATTGAAGTCAAACCACTCGGGCCGCACCCGGTCCAGCTCGAAAGCGGTTCGCAGGCAGTCAGCCTTGGCTGCTGGCAGTTGCGCCTGCATGCTCGCCCACACGGCCCGTGTCAGGGCGTTGTTGCTGACCACCTTGAAGCGGGTTTCGCCCTGGGTGGGGCAACCATTGACCAACTGGTCGTTGATGCGCCGAAACTGACCCTGCCAACGCACCGTGACGGTCTCCTCATCCTGCGGTGTGATGGCAATGAGCGCGTCAAAAAATGGGGCTTGCACCACCCGCTCCACATCGGCCTGTCCGGGCACGCTGATGCGCAAATTGCAACGGGTCTCGCCATTGTTCACGCGGGCAGAAACGGGCACGTTTTGGGACTGGCCAGCCTGCAGCACGTACTGACCCGCCCACGCCCAAGGCGCAGCGCACAGCCACAGCAAACCCGCCCACCCAAGACTTGATCTCATTGCACACCCGTCTACGTAAAAAACAGCCTCTTGGTTCAGCCCTGTGAAGTTTTCATGTGTCCGAACTCAATCGTTAACGTGGTCATCCCGGCATTGTCTTTTGTCATCCCGGCCTTATATGGATGCCTCCCGGAT
>JBIKHW010000275.1:0-4714 GCA_044361935.1 Limnohabitans sp.
TCAGCACCGCCCCCGCCGTCAGCACACCTTCGATCAGCGTGCGCACCGACAGCACACTGCCGCCCACTTTCCAATTGATCTGGTCCAGCTCATTGAGCACCAGCGGCAAAATGCCCGTGACCCACAACACCACCGCGCCCCAGGCCAGCCATGAAATCGTGCGCTCCAGCACCCGAACAAAGGGCGCATTGGAAAACGCCACCTGCAGCACTTTCACGCCCAAGCGGATCACCGCCAGAGAAATGCACACCGGCAGCAAGACCGCAAACAAAGGGGCCGGCTGCTGTTGAGTCAGCAACGTGCGGGCCACAAAAGTCAAGCCCAGCAACAGCACTGGAAACAACACACCGTCATACAACTTGCGGCCCAGCAAAATGGCCAAGTCTTGCCCATTGAATACACGGCGCACGCCCCAGGCCATCAACCAGGCCAGCACCAAACAAGCTGCAAAAGCGCCCAAGGCCATCAAAGACTCGGGCCGCGCCAAGGCGATCAACAAGCCCATTGGATCGACCACCGCCGTGTTGCTCATGCCCGCCATGAAGGTGTCCTTTTCTCAATGAACGCCTGCACGCCCTCTTGCGCGACCTCGTGCACCATGTTGCAGGCCATGGTCTGACCGGCCAACTGGTAAGCAGCTTCAATGCCCATCTCACGCTGTTGGTAAAACAAGGCCTTGCCCACCCGCACAGCCTCACGCGGTTTGGCCAGGATGGCACCCAACAAGTCATCGATCTGCGCATCCAGTTCTTCCGAAGCGCACACGCGGTTGATCAGCCCGCGGCTTTGTGCCTCTGCGGCCGAAATGAAGCCCCCTGTCAGCAGCATCTCCATGGCCTGCTTGGCGTGCATGTTGCGCACCAGCGGCACACTGGGCGTGGCGCAAAACAAGCCCACATCGATGCCGTTGACCCCAAACGTGGCGGTGTCGGCCGACACCGCCAAATCGCACTGCGCGACCAGCTGGCAACCCGCCGCCGTGGCCAGGCCCTGCACACGGGCGATGACGGGCACAGGCAACTTTTGAATCGTCATCATCATGCGGCTGCACTGGGCAAAAAGCTGCTGGTAATAGGCCAGCTCGGGCTGGGCCCGCATTTCCTTGAGGTTATGCCCCGCACAAAAAGCCTTGCCCGCCGCACCCAGCACCACCACACGGGCCTGCTCGTCTTGCGCCACAGCATCGAGCGCTTGCAGCAAGGCGGTCAGCATGGCCTCGCTCAAGGTGTTGAAACTGGTCGGGCTGTTGAGCGTCAAGCGGTGCACACCACGCGCGTCGCGCTCGTGCAGCAGCAGCTCGGGGGGGTTGGGGATGTTTGAATCGGTCATGACTTCGATTGTGCCAAACCCTCACCCCCTAGCCGTTTTAAACGTCGGCCAGCACGCGCAAATGCGCTTCCACACTGCGCCCCAGCGCACTCAGGTTGTAGCCGCCTTCCAGGCAACTCACGATGCGGCCTTTGGCATGGCGCAGCGCCACCTCTTTGATGCGCTGGGTGATCCAGGCGTAGTCCTGCTCAACCAGCCCCATTTGTGCCATGTCGTCTTCGCGGTGGGCGTCAAAACCCGCGCTGATGAAAATCAGCTCGGGCTTGTGCGCCTCCAGGCGCGGCAGCCACATCATGTCCACCAACTCGCGGATGTCCATGCCCCGGGTGTAGGCCGGTACAGGCAAATTGACCAAGTTTGCCGCATTCGATGTGGAGCCACCTTCCGGGTAAAAAGGGTGCTGAAAAAAGCTCACCATCAAGATGCGCTCGTCGCCCGCCACGATGTCTTCGGTGCCATTGCCGTGGTGCACATCAAAATCCACGATCGCCACCCGCTTGAGACCATGGCGCTCCAGCGCGTACTTGGCAGCGATGGCCACGTTGTTGAAAAAACAAAAACCCATGGCCTTGTCGCGGCATGCGTGGTGACCGGGCGGACGCACAGCGCAAAAGGCATTTTCCAGCTCACCCGCCAGCACGGCGTCGGTGGCATCGAGCGCAGCACCCGCCGCGACCAATGCTGCGTCCCAGGTGTGAGCGTTGATCAGCGTGTCCGGGTCCAAGCTGGTGTGGGTGGGGCCGCCAGCGGCCATGTCTTCACGCAAGGCATCGCCCAAGCCACGCAAAGCCGCCACATGCATGCGGCCATGGGCCAGTTCGATGTCGGCCAAAGAAGCCGGACTGGCCTCTCGCCTTTGCAGTGCCATGTCCACGCCACTGATCAGCAAACGGTCTTCGATGGCCCCTAAGCGCTCCGGGCACTCCGGATGACCCGCGCCCATTTCGTGCTTCCAACAAGTGGGGTGGGTGAAATAACCAGTCGCTCCCATGAATGTGTCTTCCCGATTCATCACAGCCAACAAGCTGTTATTTTTGAAAAAAATTGCTCTGTTTTTTGGTCCCAGCTTAGCACGGGCACAGGGGCGCGGCGTTTAAACTCAATGTAATGAATGTGTTCAAAACCAGCCCCGAGTCCAACCAACGTAAAGCCTGCCAGGGCATGACCTCCATGGGCCTGGCGGTGCTGCTGGGCGCACTGACCGCCTTGGCAGCAGCCCAGACACCCGTCAGTGCGCAAACGCCCTCAGATTCAGCCTCCAAGCAGGCCAAACGGCACTCGGCCCCGAACGCCCAGCCCGTCAAAGCCAAGCCACAGCAGCGCCTAAAAAGAGCAACCCCAAAAAAGCAAGCCATTCGCCCTGTTCGTCTGGCAGCCGTGACGGGTATTGCCCTGACAAGCACTGCACAAACCCAAGCTTGGGTGCACGATGCCGCCCGCCGCCTGCAACTGGACCCGATGTGGGTCCAAAACACCTTGGAACAAGCGCAGCGCCTGCCCTCGGTCGAACGGCTGATACTGCCCCCCAGCAGTCCTACCGCCAAGAACTGGGCCGCCTACCGCGCCCGCTTCATCGAGCCCATCCGCATCCAGGCGGGCGCACGCTTTTGGCAAACTCACCGCGCAGCACTGGAGCGGGCAGAACGAGAATACGGCGTGCCTGCCTCGGTGATCGTCGGCATCATCGGCGTGGAGACCTTGTACGGCCAATACACCGGCAACTTCCGCATCCTCGACGCACTGGCCACACTGACCTTCCATTTCCCCAGCTCCCACCCTCGGGCGGCCGCACGCCAAGCCTTCTTTCAAAGCGAGCTCGAGCAATTTTTACTGCTCACCTCACGCAGCGGCGCAGACCCGATGGCCATTCGAGGCAGCTATGCCGGAGCCATGGGCCTACCGCAATTCATGCCGTCCAGCTGGGCCAAATTTGCGGTGGACTTTGATGGTGACGGGCGCATCGACCTGTTTGGAAGCCCCACGGATGCAATCGGATCGGTGGCCAACTACTTCAAAGCGTTTGACTGGCGTCCCGGCATGCCCACGCACTACCCGGTCACCCTGACACCGGGTCAATCCAACATGGACAGCCTGCTGGCCCCCGACATCCTGCCCACCTTCAGCGTGGCCAACTTTGTGGGCCAAGGTGCCGGACTGTCAGGCGCTGCGCTTCAACACAAAGGTCCACTGGCCCTGATCGAACTGCTCAACGGGCCTGATGCACCCAGCTACGTGGCCGGCACGGAAAACTTTTACGCCATCACCCGCTACAACTGGAGTAGCTACTACGCCATGGCGGTGATCGAACTGGCCGATGCGGTGGCGCGGGAAGTGCAAAGCAAGCCCTGAGGGCGTTCACACTCTGCACCTTTGCGCCTGACATCGCTGGCTTTGACCAGATGGGCTGCTGTAAAAGCCGTGGCCAAGCAAAAGCACTTTCTGGTCAACCGGGTGATTCAGCCCGAATTGCCCACCGCCCCTGTTGAGTTGGTGCCAATAGAGGCGGTGTTTTCCAAGGCGGTGCAGGTCATTCCTTGGCGTGAACCACAAGACGACAGCGTGTGGCGGAAGGGGTCGGTTTGATGGGCGCTGGGAGACAGTGTCAACTTCTATCTTTCTGCCCAAAATCAAGTTATTATTAAGTGTGTCTTATCAAAGCTCGATTTTTCATTCGTAACAAAAAGTGATTAATATGAATATAAATGATTTTATTGATTCAAAATTTGGAACGATGAAATACATCATGAAAAATAATGTGTGTTATTTTTCATTAAACAGAAGAGGTCTGTCTGAAACACTACGAATAGTTTCAGCATATAACGATAGAAAACTATCTAGGCCTATAGTAGAGAATGGCTATTTGTTTATTGACTCCGATTTAAGCAAAAACGATGATTTATTAAAGTTTTTTCTTCAAACTTATTTCTCCTCTCAAGAATTCATTCGTGATAAATATTTCTCCTATAAACTTAATCCACAAAACTATAGTGATTTAGAAATTCTTGCAGATATTCTTGTCTGCGTTGACCACAATAAATCAGATACTACAACCTCTATAAGTTATGACAGTGATGGCATACGAACATCAATAAACATTTTTGCAAAACAATCTATTTTTTCAACCATATTTAGCAGCTCAGAAAAAGGCAAATTCATTACAACTCTGCCCTTGAGTAATGTTGTTGCCTATGTGGCAGAAAATACATCTATAACTTTCAAGCTAAACGATGGTCGTTTGGTAATGTATGGAAATCATTCCACAGTTAATGAAAATAATTTTAAAAGTATTTACAACGCAAATTTAGTAGATTTTTATAGATAGGAGTCTTAGCTCAGATGATTACATTAACAACTCAAAGATGAGACCTAACCTGCCAGCAACCTT
>JBIKHW010000276.1:0-4695 GCA_044361935.1 Limnohabitans sp.
CGGTCGGGAAGGGGCCGCCTGCGCCCGTGGGCGTGTTGCGGATTTTTTGGACCACGTCCATGCCGGACGTGACTTTGCCAAAAACGGTGTAGCCGAACAGCTGGGGTGCGTTCAGCAGTTGGGTGCGGGCCACGTTTTCGTAAACACGGCCTTGGTATTGAAACTTGGCGACCGGGTCACCGTCGGGGATCGGGGTGGGGTCAAGAAAGGCGTTGTCCACCACGTTGATGAAAAACTGCGCGGTGGCCGATTGGGGGTCATTGGTGCGGGCCATGGCCAGCGTACCGGTGGTGTTTTTCAGGCCTCCCGCCAGGGCCTGGCGTCCTTCATGCTGCACCGGAGCGCGGGTCTTCTTTTCTTTGTATTGGGCATCGAAGCCGCCGCCCTGCACCATAAAGCCCGCAATCACCCGGTGAAAAATCGTGCCCTCATAGTGCTTTTCGGTGACGTACTGCAAGAAGTTCGCCACGGTTTTGGGGGCCTTGTCGGCGTAAAGCTCGGCTTCGATGTCACCCATGGAGGTGCTGATGCGGACTTTTGGGGTGCTGGCATTTTGTGCCTGTGCGCCCCAAGGGGCGAGCAAGCTCAGGCTCAGAGCCAGGGAAGCCCAGCGGCGAGTGCGGTTCAGTGATGGCATGGTTGAAGTCAGTTGTGTTTGGGCGGTGATGGGCAATCGGGTCAGCGAGGCGATCCGCGCTGAGTCCATTTTCAGGGTGTTCGCATGACCTGTTCAACGGCCAGTTGCTTGGTTTGCAAACGGGTTTGTGCCGGCGTGACGAGTCGGGCCCGCGCAAAGGCTTGGGCGGCCATTGCCAGGTGCAGATCTCCAAGGTTCTCCAGGGCCAACGCATAGTCTGGCCGGGCCCTGAGGGCGGCCTGCAAGGATGCCAATGCCTCTTCATGACGGTTTTCCTTCACCAACAGAGCCGCCAGGTTGTTGTGCGGCTCGGCCAATTCGGGAAAGGACTGGGTCAGGCCGCGCAGCGTCTCCATGGCGGCCTGAGTTTGGCCCAAGCCGGTCTGGATGTGGCTTTGCAACAGGCGCATTTGCGGGTCGGTGGGGGCGGTTTTCAGCCTAGCCTCGGCCAGAGCTTGGGCTTGTGACCATTGGCCGTTTTGCACCAAAGCGTTGACATCGGTGTACATGTCAGCCCGAACGCCCAGGCTGCTGGTCCACAGGGTGAAAAAAACCGTCCAACTGAGCCAGGTTCGCATGCGTGCCCAAAGAAAGAGGGGGTTGAAAAAGACGCTTGCGCGCCGCTGGGAGAGGCGATGGCCGACTCAAAAAGAGCAGCAGAGGCCTTGGCTCGGGGATATACTGAGCTTCATTGTAGCGGAGCCCTCTGCGGTTTTCCGTGTGCCGAAAGGTGCTGCCAGCCCCGTGCGCGCTGGCTTTTTTTGAGCCGTTTTGCCGCCGTTGCCTGAGCCAACGGCCCCGGGTGCACAGCGCCCCAAGCGGCTTTTGTTGACCGCCATTTTTTCGATCTGACATGAGTTTGCGCATTTTCAACACGCTCAGCCGTGCTGTTTCCGATTTTTCACCGGCCGAGCCCGGCCATGTGCGCATGTACGTGTGTGGCATGACCGTGTACGACCTGTGCCATCTGGGCCACGCCCGCTCGATGATCGCCTTCGATGTGGTGCAGCGCTGGCTCAAGGCCAGTGGCTACAAAGTCACTTATGTGCGCAACGTGACCGACATCGACGACAAGATCATCAAACGCGCCTTGGAAAATGGCGAAACCATTCGCGGTTTGACCGACCGCATGATCGATGCGCTGCACCAGGACGCCGACGCCCTGGGCATCGAGCGCCCCCAACACGAGCCCCGCGCCACCGACTATGTGCCCCAAATGCTCAGCATGATCGGCACGCTCGAGCAAAAAGGCCTGGCTTACCGCGCGGGCAATGGCGACGTGAACTATTCGGTGCGAAAGTTTGCGGGCTACGGCAAGTTGTCTGGCAAGTCTTTGGACGAGTTGAATGCGGGCGAGCGGGTAGCCGTGGAGACGGACAAACAAGATCCGCTGGACTTTGTGCTTTGGAAGAGTGCCAAGCCCACCGAACCCGAAGACGTCAAATGGGCCAGCCCCTTTGGCACAGGCCGCCCCGGCTGGCACATCGAGTGCTCGGCCATGGCTTGCGAGCTGCTGGGTCAGACCTTTGACATTCACGGCGGCGGGGCTGACCTGCAGTTTCCGCACCACGAAAACGAGATCGCCCAAAGTGAAGGCGCCAACGGCCAACCCTTGGCGCGTTTTTGGATGCACAACGGCTTCATTAATGTGGACAACGAAAAGATGTCCAAGAGCCTGGGCAATTTCTTCACGATCCGCGATGTGCTCAAAGAATTTGACGCCGAAACCGTGCGTTTTTTCATCGTGCGCAGCCACTACCGGAGCTCGCTCAACTACAGCGATGTGCACCTGAACGACGCCAAAGGCGCCTTGAAGCGCCTGTACACCGCCCTCCAAGCAGTGCCGCCCGCACAGGTGAAAATCGACTGGAGTGAACCTTTGGCAGCCCGCTTTAAAGCCGCTATGGACGAAGACTTTGGCACGCCCGAGGCGGTGGCCGTGTTGTTTGAGCTGGCGGGCGAAGCCAACCGCAGCGGATCAGCCGAGCGCTCGGGCCTGCTCAAAGCGCTGGGCGGCTTGTTGGGTTTGCTGCAGACCGACCCCACCTTGTACCTGCAGGCTGGGGCTGGTTTGGATGAAGCGGCCATTCAGGCCCAAATTCAAGCCCGAGCCGACGCCAAAAAGGCCAAAAACTTTGCCGAAGCCGACCGCATCCGCAACGATTTGCTGGCGCAAGGCATCGTGCTGAAAGACTCAGCCGCTGGCACGACCTGGGAGGCAGCGCCGTGACGCTCAACCCCAGCCTGGAGGTGATCCCTGTGACGCCCGCTTATTGGGCAGAGGCCTGTGCGCACCTGGCCAAAAAAGACCGTGTCATGAAAAAGCTCATCCCGCAGTTTGGCGATGCCATTCTCGAGACCCGGGGCGACGCGTTTGTGACCCTGGCGCGGTCCATCGTAGGCCAACAAATTTCGGTCAAGGCCGCGCAATCGGTTTGGGACCGGTTTTCTGCCCTGTCCAAGCGTCTGACGCCTGCCGCTGTGTTGAAACTCAAAGTAGACGACATGCGCGCTGCGGGTTTGTCAGCCCGCAAGGTCGAGTACCTGGTCGATCTGGCCGTGCATTTCAGCTCGGGGACGGTGCATGTCAAAGCTTGGCATGAGATGGACGACGAGGCCATCATCGATGAGTTGGTGGCGATTCGCGGCATTGGCCGCTGGACGGCCGAGATGTTTTTGATCTTTCATCTGCTGCGGCCCAATGTGCTGCCGCTCGACGATGTGGGGCTGATCAACGGCATCAGCCGCAACTATTTTTCGGGCGAACCCGTCAGTCGCAGTGATGCCCGAGAGGTTGCGCAAGCTTGGAGCCCGTATGCAACCGTGGCAACTTGGTATATTTGGCGCTCGCTGGACCCCGTGCCAGTGGCGTATTGAGGGGCCGGACACCGCGTCCACCTGGAACCAGAAGAGGAGTCAAACTTGGCCAAAAAAACATTTCTCGACTTTGAGCAACCTGTTGCCGAACTCGAAGCCAAGATCGAAGAGTTGCGCTATGTGCAAACCGAGTCGGCGGTGGACATCACCCTCGAAATCGATCAGCTGAGCAAAAAAAGCCAGCAACTGACCAAAGACATCTACAGCGACCTGAGCCCCTGGCAGGTCACCAAAATTTCGCGCCACCCCGAACGGCCTTACACGCTGGACTACATCCACGGCATCTTCACCGACTTTGTCGAGATGCACGGCGACCGCCACTTTGCCGACGATTTGTCCATCGTGGGTGGCTTGGCCCGTTTCAATGGCCAAGCCTGCATGGTGCTGGGCCAACAAAAAGGGCGCGACACCAAAGAGCGCACGCTGCGCAACTTTGGCATGAGCAAGCCCGAGGGTTACCGCAAAGCGCTGCGCCTCATGAAGACCGCCGAGAAATTCAAACTGCCCGTCTTCACCTTTGTGGACACACCCGGCGCTTACCCCGGCATTGATGCCGAAGAGCGGGGCCAATCCGAAGCCATTGGCCGCAACATCTTTGAGATGGCGCAACTCGAAGTCCCGATCATCACCACCATCATTGGTGAAGGTGGCTCGGGTGGTGCTTTGGCTATTTCTGTGGCTGACCAGGTGTTGATGCTGCAGTACTCGGTCTATTCGGTCATCAGCCCAGAGGGTTGCGCTTCCATCTTGTGGAAAACCAGCGAGAAGGCCGAAGTGGCTGCCGACGCTTTGGGCATCACGGCGCACCGCCTCAAGGCCTTGGGTCTGGTGGACAAAATCGTCAACGAACCTGTCGGCGGTGCCCACCGCGATACCGACCAGATGGTGTCCTTCCTCAAACGCGCTTTGGGCGATGCCTGGCGCCAAGTGGCCGACCTCAAACCCAAAGAACTGCTGGAGCGCCGATACGAGCGCCTGAACAGCTACGGCCGCTTCACCGACACCAAAGCGGGCAAATAAATCTGTTGTGAAACCCGCTGCGCAGCCGCAAGCTTTCCCCATGGCGGCGCTTCGGACACCCTCTCCCGAACAGGCCCTGGCTGACTTTAGCCCGGGCCTTCCTTTTGCCGTCGCGTTCAGCGGCGGGGCTGATTCCACCGCGCTGCTGGTGGCATGCGCCC
>JBIKHW010000278.1:0-4684 GCA_044361935.1 Limnohabitans sp.
CGTCGCGCTCCTCAGGGTTGCCCCCGGCGCCGATTTTGTGTTGTGTGACCCAAGAACGCAGCCGCTGCTTGGTGGCCAACAGCTGCACAAAGCCCTGGTGGATGTCACTGGCCAAGCGCCCGCGCACCACTTGGCGCTCGGCCTCGCGCAGGGCAAACACGGCGCCCACACCCTGCAAAACGATGCACGCGGCCAATACAAGCAATACCCCACTGAGCTGTCTTCGGAACATCTTTCTATTGTCACCGCCGTGGTCTCAGTTCGCAGTCGTGTCATCTGGGGTTAATGCCGTGTTCAGCGGTGCGTCATGTGGGCGTCAAGTCCGGTTCATGGCTGGAGCGTTCAATCCGTTCAGACATCTGAATACAAACAGATTGTCTTTTTCAACTTTTTAATTCTGAATGACTGGAGTCAAACCATGAAATCCTTTTCCTTGATGGCCGCATCTTTGGCGTTGTGGGGTCTGTCCGGCGCTGCCCAAGCCACAACGGTGGTCAACCAGGCCATCACCGAGGCCGAAGTGCGCAATGCTCAAGCCGCTTGGTGTAAGGCCTTGGTGGACATCAGCACCACAGGAGCGACCCAAGGCCAGGCCGCTGCCAAGGCGCTGGCCGATAAGGTGATCGACGCCGCTTATGGTTACCAAATGGGCGCTGTCTTGTTCAAGCCCACGCTGACCGTGGCTCCTCAGACTTTCCGCACCACCAAGGCGGGCGCTTTGGCCTACTTTGTGGGGGGAGACACCAACTTTCCGAAGGACACTGGTTTTGCACTCAAGGGGTGGACAAAGTGTGAGTCCAAAAACGCCGCCGTCTTCATTGCGGGCGACTCGGCCAGCAGCATGGGTAACGTCATGATCACCGACCGGGCAGGCAAAGTGACCACGGTCGACAAGACGTGGATGTACGTCAAGGACGATGCAGGCCAGCTGCGCATCGTGTTGCACCACTCGTCACTGCCGTACAGCGGCACCTGACACAGGCACGGCCCAGCGCCGTTTGGCGGGGGTTGACAGGTTGCCTGCACGCGGGGATGCGTGCGGGTTCAAACCCAACAGTCCCCGCCTAAAATGCTTGACTGGCTGGACGCGCACCCACAGTGGCGCGTGGGCTGGACGCTGGTGCAGGCGCTGGCCACTTGCGTGTTGTGTCTGGTCATGGGTTTGCCCATGGCCTGGGTGCTGGCGGGGCTTGAATTCAAAGGGCGCAGGGCCTGGCAGCGCGCCTTGATGCTCCCCTTTGTGGTGCCCACCTTGGTCGCCACCCCTTCGCGGGCCTTTTGGCGGGTCGATTGGCCAGTGATTGCGCCCTGGCTGGCCTCGGCTTTGTGCCTGGTGTTTTTGTATTGCTTAACCGGTTTTGGTCTGGCCTTGGTGTTGGGCGGGCAGCGCTGGCCGTGGCCATGCTGGCGGTGACAGCGGGCATGTCCTGGGCGTACGCTTGGGTGGAGCGACGCTTGGCCAGCCCGACCCGCATTGCCTCGGTGGCGCGTCGCCCTTGCAGGGCGCGTCGGGCAGTGGCAAGAGCACGCTCCGCAAAATCATGGCGGGTCTGGATACGCCTGAGTCGGGCAGTGTTTGGCTCATCGGTCAGGACATCAGCGACTGGCCCCCGGAAAAACGCCGCTTGGCCCTGATGTTTCAGGACTTTGCGCTGTTCCCGCACCTGGGCTAGCAAGACAACGTGGCCTTTGGTCTGGTGGAGCAAGGTCTGGGCCGCGCTGCTACGCGGGGCAAGACGCAGGCGCTGCTGCAGCGCTTTGGCCTGCAGGGCAGGGGGGGGCGAGCGGGTGGACACGCTGTCTGGCGGCGAGCAGCAGCGCGTGGCCCTGGCCCGAGCGCTGATCACCCAACCCCGCGCGCTGCTGCTGGACGAGCCCTTTTCTGCTCTGGACGCCGAGATGCGGGTCAGCCTGCGCGAAGAGTTTGCCCGTCACATTGCCAAGCACGTCATGCGGGCCCTTCTGGTGACCTACGATGAGGCTGAAGCTTGCGTCATGGTCAGCGCCGCCTGGCATTTACAGGGCGGCAGTTTGGTCAGTTTGTGGTGATGGGTGAAGCCCTTGCAGCTGGCGCTTCAAAAAACCGAGTCAAAGTCCGAGTGCCTGCCAGACCCGAATCGCGGCATACGCGTCGTTGGCGGCGTAGACCAGTTGCGCCTCGCTCAGGCGGGCGTTGGCCCAATTGCTGGTGGCGGCTTTTTTGGACTTGATGAAGCGCTGGTTGAACAGCACCGCCACCGCGCCTTTGACGCCCATGTCTTTGCGATAACCGCGCTCGCGAAAGATGGTGTTGAGCTCCAGGATGCCCTGCGGGTCGATGCCCAACTTGTTCACGATGCGTTTGCGGTCGTCACCCAGGCCAAACCCGGCTTTGGCAATGCCCCCTCGTGCCAGCAAATCGGCGGCCACGGCGCGGCACTCGGGCTGGTGCAGCTGAAACACCCAAGCCCGCTCGGGGGTGGCCAGTTGCAAGATGTGCGGCCCGTCCGACTGTTCGCCCACCTTGAAGGTGGGCTTGGATTCCGTGTCAAAACCCCAGGCGCAGGCGGTGATCAACTGGTTGTGCGCCTGATGCGCCTGTGCCGCGGTGTTCACCAGGCTGATGCGGTCTAGCCCTAGGCGCTCAAATTCGGGCAGCAGGGCGATGGCGTCTTTGTCGGGGGTGGGGCGTTGGGCGTCCATGGCGTTCAATCTTTCACGGCTTTTTTGGCCTTCTTGCTGCCTTCTTTGCGCACGGCCCGCTCGGCATCGGCCTTTTTGCCCTCGGCCAGCCAGGCGGCAAATTCTGCGGGGGTTTCCAGTGTCAGGCGGCCCAAAGCGGCCGAGCGGAAATCGTGGATCACGATTTCGGCGGCTTTGGTGGTGTTGACCCGGCCGCCGCTCTGGATCGCGCCCCGCTGGCGGGCAATGGCTTCGAGCAGGGTTTCGTCGGTGTGGCGGGCCACGTCTTGCACTTTGTAGCGCTCGGTGATGGCCTGCGGGTAATGCGGTATGAGGTAGTTCAGCAACTCCAGCGCCACCACCTCTTCGTCAAAAGCGTTCACGCCAATGGCCCCACTGGCGGCCAGGTTGTAGCCGCTTTGCTCGACGATGATGCGCGGCCACAACACCCCGGGCGTGTCGTACAGGTAAAAGTCATCGGCCAGCGTGATGCGCTGTTCCAACTTGGTCACACCTGCCTCGTCGCCGGTTTTGGCGGCGCGCTTGCCTTTGAGGGTGTTGATCAGGGTCGATTTGCCCACGTTGGGTATACCGCAGATCAGCACCCGCATAGGTTTGACCATGCCCCCCCGGTTGGGCGCGAGCTGACGACAAGCGTCGATCAGCGCCTTGGCAGGCGAAACCATGCTGGTGTCCAGGCCCAAGGCGCTCACGCCGGGCAGTGCGTTGTAGTTGGCCAGCCAGGCGGCGGTTTGCGCCGGGTCCGCCAAGTCTTGCTTGCTTAGGATTTTGAGGCCCGGCTTGCCCCCGATCAAGTCGGCCAGCATCGGGTTGGCACTGGAGCCCGGCAGACGAGCGTCGAGCATTTCAATGACGACGTCGATGTCTTTGATGCGCTCCCCAATCGCTTTGCGCGTCAGGTGCATGTGTCCGGGAAACCATTGAATCGCCATAAAAAGCCGCTTCACAAACGTCAAAGTCAAAGATGTGATTGTCGGGTAGTTCGGCCGCTTCAGGCGCATCGTTTGCAGCGCAAGCGCCTGCTGCGCGTTCCCCAGATCACCTGATTTCCCCTTCTGAGCGAGGGATAAGTCCTGCTGGCCATGACCAAACTGGCAGCTCATGAGCCCCATCTCTGGCAGCACCAGCACCCACCGACTTTCTAACAAATCGGTCTTTTTGTTTGTTGAATTAAATAAATTATTAAAAAATTAATAAACATTAAAAATTTCTTGAAAGTATTAAATTCATTTAAATTATTACATATATCTATAAATAGTGTTTTTTATAAATATTAAATAAGCTGTATTTTGCAAAATAATACACCAAATTTGACAGAATACTCCAATTGGGTAGTGACTTTTTGCGTTCTTATTGGGTACTATATTTATCAAATTAGCCATGATTGGCTGAGCCATAAAAACCCTTCTTTCCATGATTTTGAAATTCTTGAACCACCTGAAGCAGCTCAGTTCATCATTCAGCCCTGTTCTAGCGCCATGCTCGGCTGGTATGGCATTTACGGTGGGGCGTCCTTTGTCCTCTTTGATGCTGGCCAGTTGGGTTTTTGGGATGGGGGCGTGCAGTTTGACCCAAGCGCAAACGGCCATCGACACCAACCAAGCCGGAGTCAACGCCCGCATTGAGGTGTTGGGCGCGCCCTTCAGTGCGCCCCTTGGTACCGCGCCCAGCCAAAGCCGCATCTTGGTTTACCGAGGCGCCGACAGTTTGGGCCTCAAAGGGGCTACGGGCGTGTTTATCAACGGCCAGTATCACACCTCATTGGTCGCTGGCGGCTACAGCCAGTTGTGCATCGAGCCTGGTGCGGTCGAGATCGGCGCACGCCAGATGCGCATCGGCCTAAGCGCAAAAGACAACTACGACAGCCTCACGGCCACGCGCTTGCTGGCCGGACAAAGCCAGTACTTTGCCGTTGACGAGGACGCCACGCGCCCTGTGCTCAAGCCCGTGCCCGCAGCACAGGCCCTGCAAGAGTTGGCGGCCACCAGTTCTGACGAGTTTG
>JBIKHW010000277.1:0-4684 GCA_044361935.1 Limnohabitans sp.
TTGATCTTGCCGGACTTGGCCACGGTGAGCAGGCCCTTCTTGATGGCGTACAAGGGAATCGCGTGCACCAAGTCGCGCAGGGTCACGCCAGGCTGCATTTCACCTTTGAAGCGCACCAACACCGACTCGGGCATGTCCAGGGGCATGACACCCGTGGCGGCACCGAAGGCCACCAAACCGGAACCGGCGGGGAAGGAAATGCCGATAGGGAAACGGGTGTGCGAGTCGCCACCGGTACCGACGGTGTCGGGCAACAACAGGCGGTTGAGCCAGCTGTGGATCACGCCGTCACCGGGACGCAAGGACACACCGCCGCGGTTGCTCATAAAAGCTGGCAATTCGCGGTGCGTCTTGACGTCCACGGCCTTGGGGTAAGCGGCGGTGTGGCAGAAGGACTGCATCACCATGTCGGCGCTGAAGCCCAAGCAAGCCAAGTCTTTCAACTCGTCGCGGGTCATCGGGCCGGTGGTGTCTTGTGAACCCACGGTGGTCATCTTGGGTTCGCAGTAAGTACCGGGGCGAACGCCTTGGCCTTCTGGCAAACCGACCGCACGACCGACCATCTTCTGGGCCAAGGTGAAGCCGGCCTTGGTGGCAGCTGCAGGTGCTGGCAGGCGAAACACGGTGGAAGCGGGCAGGCCCAAGAACTCACGCGCCTTGGCGGTGAGCGAGCGGCCAATGATCAGGTTAATTCGGCCGCCAGCGCGCACTTCGTCAAACAGCACATCGCTCTTGAGCTGGAAGGTGGTCACGGTCTCGCCGTTCTTCATGATCTTGCCTTCATAGGGCAAGACGTCGACCACGTCGCCCATGTTCAGGCCCGACACATCGGCTTCGATGGGCAATGCGCCGGAGTCTTCTTGGGTGTTGAAGAAGATGGGGGCGATCTTGCCGCCCAAAGTCACACCGCCAAAGCGCTTGTTGGGCACAAAAGGAATGTCTTCACCAAAGCCCCAGATGATGCTGTTGGTGGCGGACTTGCGGCTGGAGCCGGTGCCGACCACGTCGCCGACGTAAGACAGCAAATGGCCTTTTTTCTTCAGCTCTTCGATCATGGCCATGGGGCCACGCTTACCGTCTTCTTCGGGCTTGAACGGTGCGCCTTCGCGGGTGTTCTTCAACATCGCCAGGTAGTGCAGCGGGATGTCGGGGCGGCTCCAGGCGTCTGGCGCGGGCGACAGGTCGTCGGTGTTGGTCTCACCGGGCACCTTGAAGACGGTGATGGTGATTTTTTTCTCGACTTCGGGGCGGCTGGTGAACCACTCGGCCTCAGCCCAGCTTTGCATGACTTCTTTGGCCTTTGCGTTGCCGGCTTTGGCTTTTTCGGCGACGTCGTTGAAGAAGTCGAACATCAAAAGGGTTTTCTTCAGGCCTTCGGCGGCCACGGCGGCCACTTCGGCGTTGTCGAGCAACTCGATCAAGGGGTGCACGTTGTAGCCACCCACCATGGTGCCGAGCAGCTCGGTGGCCTTGGCCTTGGAGACCAAACCCACGCTGATTTCGCCATGGGCGACAGCTGCCAGGAAAGAGGCCTTGACCTTGGCGGCATCGTCCACGCCCGGTGGCACGCGGTGCGTGAGCAGGTCCATCAAAAAGGCGTCTTCGCCTGCGGGTGGGTTCTTGATCAACTCAATCAGTTCGGCCACTTGTTTGGCATCAAGAGGCAGGGGCGGGATGCCCAATGCAGCCCGTTCGGCTGCGTGTTCACGGTACGCTTTCAACATGGTTTTTTCTCCGTTCAGTCAAAGTCAATCGTTGGATCTGCCCATGCCGGTTTTGTCAAACAGACTGGGCGGTGGGTTGGTTTTCATGCCCTGGCCATAGGCCACTTGTTCGGGGTTTGCACATTCATCGGCCACACGTCGGCCTTTTTTCTGGTCCATCAACATGGACTTGTTGGCCAATTGCAACCACACGGCACCGGCTTTTTGGTCTTCAAGACGCAGCGCACCGGTGCTGGTTCGCACAGGGTACATGCGGTAGCGGAAGCCTTTGCCCTGCACGTGGAAATAGCCCGGTGCCGCCGCATCGGCCTGGACACGCACGCTGGCCCCCATCTCGCAGGGCATGAGGCCTTGGTAAATTTGCTGGGCGATGGCCAGGTCTTGCAACAGCTGATCTGAAGCGCTCACGGCCACGGGGGCTGCCGCAGCCAAGCCAGTCGCCACAGATGTCAGCGACTCTTCCTGGGCCAATGCCGAGGTGGTGGCCATGGCGGGCACCGCAACCAAGGTCGGTGCAGCAGGCGCATCGCTGCGCTTGGGTGGCAGCTCAGTCCAAGCTGGCAAAGGATGCATGGGCGCAGGAGCCTGGACCTCGGTGGGCAGAGGGGCAGAAACGTAGGTAGGCACACCACTCTCGGGGGCGGTAGCAGCTGGAAGCTGTGCGCTCTTGGGCCTGGAGGCCAGGGCCAAGGCGGCCGCTTGGACCTTCGCATCGGCAATGGCTCGGGCCTGCAAGCGTGCTGTGTGGTCGGCAGCAGCACGCGCTTTGGCCTGCGCAGAAGATTGAGAGGGCTTCGCTTTGGCGCCTGAATGACCCTGGCTTTGCGCCCAGGCAGGCAGCAGCAGCATGGCGCAGACCAGAACCACAAGGCGCTTGAGCATGGACGACATCCCTTTGAAGACTGCAGGCATCATGACAGGCTACGCGGCGCGCTCATGGGGACCACATCCAACAAAGCCTGCATCGGGTCAGGTAAATGGCGACCGGTCTGGTGCGCGCGCTCGATCAGTTGCCAGAAAAAACGGTAACTGGCCCGGTCATGCAATTGACCAGCGTGGCTGATGGGTGCCCAGTTGGCCGCTTGGGCGGCCAAGATGATCTGGCTGGCCTGGTCTATTTGTGCCTCGCTGGGCGCCATGGCCTCCAAGATGGGGCGGATCTGGTCGGGGTGGATGCTCCACATGCGGGTGTACCCCAGCTCACGGGCGGCCTTTTGGGCCGCAGTGCGAATGGCATCGGTGTTCTTGAATTCGGTGACCACGCAGTGCGAGGGCACTTTGCCATGAGCGTGGCAGGCGCTCGCAAGCTCGAGCTTGGCGCGCATCACCAAGGGGTGCGTGAATTGCCCCTGAATGCCCATGCCCTCGGAGGGAATGGCACCCGCATGGGCCGACACAAAATCCATCAGGCCAAAACTGATCGACTGCACGCGTGGATGGGCCGCGATGTCAAAGGCCTGGTGCACTGCAGCAGGCGACTCGATCAGCACATGCACCGGCAAATGGCCTGCGCCTGCCGTGATCAAGGCAGCTTGAACGCGGTCCACATCGGCCACGCTCTCGACTTTGGGCACCATGATGTGCGTCAAAACGCGACCAGCCCGGCCCGCAATGAGGCTCATGTCGGCTTCAAAACAGGGGTGGTCCACCGGGTGGACCCGCACCGCGATGCGCGCGTCGTCGCGAGCGGCTTTGGTGGACAGTGCCAGCTCGGTCACCAGTGCCGCGTGTTCGGCCTCGCCACCGACGGGCGCACCGTCTTCACAGTCCAAGGTGACATCAAAAACGCAGGTACCAAACTCCTGCGTCATCTCGGCCTGCAGTTGCAGGCTCTTGCGCATCCGCGCCTCCACCCCGCTGTAATGGTCACAGACCGGCAGCTGAACGCTTCCGGCTTGTGCCCCCAGCAAAATGTGACGCGGATGACTCACGTTGACGACTCTGCCCTGAATCAGATCAGGTGAGCGACGCCAGCTTGCTCGTCGGTCAGCTCTTTGAGCGTTTTGTCGATGCAGCCTTGGCTGAAGGCATCGATCTCCAGACCTTCCACGACTTTGTACTCGCCGTTTTCGCAGGTGACGGGGAAACCGAACATGACATCTTTAGGAATGCCATACCAGCCTTGCGATGGGATGCCCATGGTGACCCACTTGCCATTGGTGCCCAAGGCCCAGTCGCGCATGTGGTCAATGGCAGCGTTGGCAGCCGAAGCAGCCGAGGACAGGCCACGGGCTTCGATGATGGCCGCGCCGCGCTTACCCACCGTGGGCAAGAACACATTGGCGTTCCATTCCTGGTCGTTGATCATGGCCTTGACCGACTCGCCCTTGATGGTGGCGAAACGGTAGTCGGCGTACATGGTGGGCGAGTGGTTGCCCCAAACGCACAGTTTTTCGATGTCGGCCACGGCCTTGCCAGTCTTGGCTGCGATTTGCGACAGGGCGCGGTTGTGGTCCAGACGCAGCATCGCTGTGAAGTTGGCGGGCTTCAAGTCAGGTGCAGCTTTCATGGCGATATAGGCGTTGGTGTTGGCGGGGTTGCCCACGACCAGCACTTTCACGTCACGTGAAGCCACGGCGTTCAGGGCCTTGCCCTGAGCTGTGAAGATGGCGCCGTTGATGGCGAGCAATTCAGCACGCTCCATGCCGGGGCCGCGTGGGCGTGATCCGACCAACAAAGCGTAATCCACATCCTTAAAGGCGGTCATCGGGTCGCCATGGGCTTCCATGCCCACCAACAAAGGGAATGCGCAGTCTTCGAGTTCCATCATCACGCCCTTGAGCGCTTTTTGTGGACCTTCAACGGGCACTTCGAGCAATTGCAGGATGACAGGCTGGTCTTTGCCCAGCATTTCGCCGGAGGCGATGCGGAACAACAATGCGTAACCGATTTGACCTGCTGCGCCGGTGACGGCAACGCGGACGGGCTTTTTGCTCATGGTGGAAAACTCCGAAGTGTTG
>JBIKHW010000460.1:0-4664 GCA_044361935.1 Limnohabitans sp.
TCGCGGGTTTGCAAGAGCATGAAGGCGCGGATGGGTTTTTCGGCAGCAGCCAAGGCTTTGTCAAAGCTCAGACCTTGGTTCATGTAGGGCAGCAAGGCGGTTTGGTAGACCTCGGTGAGCACGGGTGACATGACAAACAAGGTCAGGAACAGCGACAGGCCAACGATGACCATGTTGGGGGGGGTCTGGCCGGTGCCCAGGGCCTGGCGCAGCAGCGACATGACGATCACGATGCGCACGAAGGCGGTCATCATGAGCAAGAGCGAGGGCAGCACTGACAGCGTGGTCATGAGCGCCAGCAGCTGCAGGGTCAGGCTGTACTGGGTGCCCTTGGCCGTGTTGGTGGCGGTGATGGCGGGCATGTCTTGCGCCTGGACCAGCAGTGGCAAGAGGCTGAGCAAAATGGTCAAAACCAGCCCAAGGCTGAGGCGGTGCTTCATGGCGTGAGGGTTGGCGTGAGTTGGGTGGGCGGTGCGGCTTGCGCAGGCCAGGCTGACAGGGCGGTCATTTGATGGGCGGTGACGCCGATCAAGACGTCTTGTCCGTCGACCTGGATGAGCACGATTTTTTGTCTCGGGCCGATGGACAGGCTTTCAATGGTTTGCAGGCGTTGGGTGTTTTTGCGCAGGAAACTGTTGCCGTTTTGCATTTTGCGCAGGCCCCAGAGCACGGCCAGCAGCAAGCCGATGACCAGCGCGAAGCTGAGCAGGTATTGCAGCCAGTCAGAGAAAGTCCACCCGGTGTTCATGGCTGGGCTTTACAGGTTGTCGAGCCGCTCGGAGGCGGGCACCACGCGGGTCAGGCGGATGCCGTAGCGGTCGTTGACGAGCACGACTTCGCCTTGCGCGACCACGGTGTTGTTGACCAGCAGGTCGAGTGGTTCGCCTGCAATGCGGTCGAGCTCGACCACGCTGCCTTGGGTCAGGCGCATGAGGTCGCGGATCTTGATTTGGGCGCGGCCCACTTCAATGGAGAGCGTGACCGGGATGTTTTGCAGCACATCGGTGTTGATTTGGCCTTTGTCTGCCATCTCGGTTGGGGCATCGGCGTTGGGCGTCGTCTCGCTCATGGGCGTTCCTAGGGAGTTGTTCAGGTGGGGGTGTTGGGGCTGATGGCGTTGACGATCTTGATCGCCACTTGGCTGCCCATGGCACCGACTTCGACGTCGTAAACGGGCATGTCTTCAACCACAGCGCGTGCGAACTCGGCTTTTTTGAAGGGCAGAACGTCGCCAGGCTGCATGGTTTGGAGTTGTTGCAGGGAGACGCTGAGTTTGCCCAGCAGGATTTGCATTTCGAGTTCGGCGTCGTACACGGCTTCGGTCAGTTGGGCGCGCCAGACTTTGTCGGAGTCTTCGTTGCCGTCGCCGGTTTGCACACGGCTGCGCAGCAGGTCACGCACGGGCTTAAGGGCCACGTAGGGGATGACCATGTCCACAAAACCGTCTCCTTGCGAGGTGGTTTCGGATTCGAAGCGGCAGAGGATGACGAGGTCGTTTTCGTCGACGATTTGCGCAAACTGGGGGTTGATTTCGGAGCTGATGTGCTCGAAGTCGACCGGGGTCAGCGGGGACCACGCTTCTTTCAGGGAACGGAAAAAAACCTGCAAAATGATTTTGATGATGCGGGTTTCGGTGGGGGTGAACAAACGTCCAGGCGGTAACTGGCCTACACCGCGACCAAAGCCGCCAAAAAAGCTGTCCAGCGAGCTGAAAACCACGGTAGGCTCAATGACGACCATGGCGTAGCCGCGCAGGGGGCTCATGCGCACGATATTGACCGATAGGGGCGCTTTGAGGTCTTTGAGGTAGTCGCCAAACCGAATGATTTGGGTGCGCGTGGGGTTCATGCGCGGGCTGGTGCGCAGCACTTCAAGCATGCCCAAGCGAAACAAGCGGATGAAGCGCTCGTTGATCATGTCCAGCGAGGCAACGTTGATGCCCAGGCTGCTGTCTTCGGCGGCGATGTCGTGCTTGCGCACTTTGACGTCCACGTTGTAGCCCGTTGCGGTGTGGGTGCTGTCGTCGCTCAAGCTGGCCGACAAAGCGGCCAGTTCTTCACTGGACAAGAGGGATTGGGATTCAGCCATGGTCAAGCAGTAAGGGGGTGCTTACTGGACAACAAAGCTGGTGAAAAAAACTTCTTCAATGCCGCCGAAGTCTTCGTATTTTTCCAGGACGGTATTGAGTTCAAGGCGAATTTGTTCAGCCATTTTTTTGCGGAAATCAGCTTGGCTCAAATCGCTGTCCGTGGTCATGCGCATCACGTCAAGTGCGGAAGAGCGCAGTGCAAATTCGTGCTTTTTGACGTTTTTGAACACTCGCTCGTCGTAGTGGGTCATGATGGCCAGCTTGACTTGAATCACTTTGCGTGAGTTGGTCAGGTTGGCCACCAGGTCTTTTTCGAATTCCATGTAGTGGTTTTCGAAACGGGTCAACTCGGGTGAGTCTTTGGTGACCTTTTTGAGCTGCGGCTCGTTGGTTGTATTTTTGGCCGCAGTGGCTTCAAGCTCCAAAGCCTTCAGTTGGACTTCGGCGGCGGAGGTGTCTTTTTTGTCAAAAAACCCCGTGACAAACAGGGTGCCCACCACAGTGCCCGCCAAGACCAAGATGGCCACGACGGCGATCAGGATGATCTTGACCAGCGGTGATTTCTTCTTGACTTCGACTTCGGTTTCTTCATCTGCCATGGTGGGTCCTCTTGGGTTGGCTGTCAGACCAAAACGTCCAGGCCATCATGGGGGTCCTGGACGCGCGGTGCTCGGGATTTTTCTGTGATGGTTTCCTGGCCGCTTTCCTTGGCCTGCGTGGGCTTGCCCTTGGAAAAACCGGGTGTCGGTTCTCCGCCACTTTGACCGGTCTGACCACCGCCTACCTGAATGCTAGCAACATCCATGCCCATTTGGCTCAGGGTTTCCCTGAGTTTGGTCATGCCCTCTTGCAAGAGATCGCGGGTGGTGGTGTTGGGGGCGATGAATACGGCGTCAAATTCGCCGCTTCGCATCCGCATTTCAACTTCGATGTGGCCCAGGGTGGCGGGGCGCAGTTGGAGTTTCAGGTGCCATTGGCCTCTTTCCATCTCGGAGAGAATGCGCTGCCCCACGGCTTGGCCCATTTTTTCGGCCAGCTTTTGGATGCTTTCGCTGCGCTCTGAGGTGTTGTTGAGCTCTGCGGGGGCTGAATTGCCCGCATGGGACACGTCGGTGCTTTGGGCGGCTTGGACATCCCATCGGGCTGCAAAGTTGGCGTAGGTTGTGCCTTGTGTGCCTTGTGTGCCTTGTGTGCCAGAGGTGCTGATGCCTTGGCTCGTGGTGCCTTCAAGGGCGAGCAGGTCGTTGAGCAGGTCTGGCCCCCATTCGGTACCTAGGTCGAGTTCGCTGACGCTGATCTTGGGGTTCTTGGGTGTCGATACAGCTTCTTGCAAGACGCCGTTGACGAGACTGCGCTGCATCCAGACGGCGGCCGGGGGGGGCATGCGCAAGAGTTGGATGGGGGGGGGCTCTTGCATGTTGTCGGTTTGGGCAGGTTTGGCTTCCTCTGCGCCGACGGCGAGCAGCGCTGTGGATGCTGCAGCTGGGGTGCTGAACAACCATTTAACCGCTTTTTCGTCCAGTCCTTGGGCGCGTGCAAAGGCTTCAAGGCTTTGGGAGTCGGGTGCCGCTGTTCGGGGGATGATCACGTTCAGGTTGGGCCCCAGGCTCATCTCTTTTAATGACTCAGCTTGTAGACCCAAAAGGCCGTCGGCATCGACGTCCATTGATTCGGCAATTTGTTGCCCATCGGTGGGTGGTTGCGCTGCGTCTGGGCTGGTGGCTACAAAGTGCTGCAGCCGCATGTCGGTCATGAGTTGCCCGAAGTTTTGTCCTTGTGCTGTGTTGGAAAATTCTGCCGAGGGTTCCAAGGCAGTTTTGTGAGCGGTGAGGGCCAAGGTGCTTGGTTTGTCGCCTAGGGTGATGGTCATGGGTTTTGCTTTTTGAACAAGGTCTGATGGCATGGCTGTTGGCGGTTCGGAGCGGTCAATTTTTGCCGCTAGTCCACCTCACAAAGAACTGAGCAATTTGCGCACCAACTTGGTGTGGACTTGTTGTATTTTCAAAATTTGCGTTCAGTGGGTGTCGGGCTTGGCTGGCACGTGGTTTGCTTGATGCTGATGAGATCTGAATAAAAACGCATTCCAAACTTCAAAAAAGAGCACTTTCAAACTATGAGCACCTTGAGCTTGTCAACGATCCGACAGAGTTTGTCGCGCTACGATCTGGCGGGTTTGGGCTTGCCTGTTTTGGTTTTGTTGATTATGGCGATGTTGGTGATTCCACTGCCGCCCTTGTTGCTGGATATTTTGTTCACCTTCAACATCATGATCAGCTTGGTGGTGATCATGATCGCGATTGGCACCCGAAAACCTCTCGAGTTTTCGTCTTTCCCCTCGGTGTTGCTGTTTGCCACCATGTTGCGTCTGGCCCTGAACGTGGCCTCCACCCGTGTGGTGCTGGTCCATGGCCATGAGGGGCCTGATGCGGCCGGTAAAGTGATTGCGGCGTTCGGTGAGTTTGTCATCGGCGGCAACTATGTGGTGGGTTTCATCATCTTCGTGATCTTGATGATCGTGAACTTTTTTGTGGTGACCAAGGGCGCGGGTCGCGTGTCTGAGGTCAACGCCCGCTTC
>JBIKHW010000313.1:0-4079 GCA_044361935.1 Limnohabitans sp.
CGTAACTGTCGGTGGGCGACAAAGGCTTGAGGGTCAGGGTTTGTTGGTTCAGTGCGGGCAGCAAGCCCATCTCGCGCAGCAGCAGCAACTCAAAGCCGCGCAAGGCCCATTGCAAGGCATCCGGGTCACCACTGGCCAACAAGCGTACGGCGGCGGCATAGACCTCGAACAAAGCGGGATGCGAGTCGTCGCGTGCGGTCAGGCGCATCAACAACTCATTGAGGTAATAACCCGACAGCAGCGCCTCGCCCGTGGGCATGACATGGCCGCCCACCCATTCGGCCGATTTGAGGGTGCGGATGTCGCCGTCGCCCCCAAAGGCCAGCGA
The DNA here is from genome assembly GCA_044361935.1 of Limnohabitans sp. Taxonomy (GTDB): domain Bacteria; phylum Pseudomonadota; class Gammaproteobacteria; order Burkholderiales; family Burkholderiaceae_C; genus Limnohabitans_A. Next base: position 329 of record JBIKHW010000313.1, read on the forward strand.
CAAAGGCTGCAGCGGCAAGAGTACCGGGCGGAAGCTGGAGGTGGGCCGCTTGGCCCCTTTGGCCACCAAGGCCACCCTGCCGTGGTGGCGGGTGAAGACTTCCAGAATCAAACTGGTTTCGCTCCAGTCGTAGCGGTGCAGCACATAGGCTGGCTCGTCTGCGATCCGCTTGGAGGCCATTGGCGGTGGAATTACTCGTAGCCGAAGCTGCGCACGCGGGCTTCGTCGTCGGCCCAGCCCGAACGCACCTTGACCCACAGCTCGATGAAGACCTTGGCGTCCAGCAACTTTTCCAGCTCGACGCGGGTTTCGGTGCCAATGCGTTTGAGCTTTTCGCCTTTGTCACCGATCACCATGGCCTTGTGCCCTTCGCGCTCCACCACGATGGTGGCAGCAATCCGCAGCATGCGCTTGGCGGTGCGACCGGCTTCTTCTTCGAACTTATCGATCACCACGGTAGATGTGTAAGGCAGCTCGTCTCCGGTCAATCGGAAGAGTTTTTCGCGCACCATTTCGCTGGCCAGGAATTTCTCGCTGCGGTCGGTGAGTTCGTCTTCGGCGTGCCACCAGGGCTGCTCGGGCAGGTACTTTTCGCAAATGCCGAGCAGGCGCTCGATGTCCTTAGGCTGCTTGGCCGACATCGGCACGAACTCGGTGAAGGCATGACGCTCTTGCATGCTTTGCAGCCAGGGCGCGATGTCGCCACGGCGGTGCACGTTGTCGAGTTTATTGGCCACCAGCAAGACCGGGATACCGGGTTTGAGCAAAGCCAAGACTTTGGCATCCGCAGTGGTGAAGCTGCCTGCCTCGACCACAAACAGCACCAGGTCCACATCACTTACCGCGCCGACCACGGTTTTGTTCAGCGACTTGTTGAGTGCGGTGCCGTGGATGGTCTGAAAACCGGGTGTATCCACGAACACGTACTGTGCTGCGCCCTGGGTGCGGATGCCGGTGATGCGGTGGCGCGTGGTTTGCGCCTTGCGCGAGGTGATGCTGATCTTTTGGCCCACCAAAGCGTTGAGCAAGGTCGACTTGCCCACGTTGGGCTTGCCCACAATGGCCACCAGGCCGCAACGCTGGCCTTCCACCGGCACAGGCGCGGGGGCGGCTGCGACCGGGGGCAAAGCGGCGTCTTCAGACGAATCGCGTGGCTGGATCGTCACACCCGCGATTTGCACAGGGCGGCGCATGGTTTGCTCTTGCGGCGTGCGTTCAGTTTCAGGTGTTTTTTTGTCGGTGCTCATGCGGCGCTTTCGGATTTCAAGGTGAGCAGCATGGCGGCGGCCGCTGCTTGTTCGGCAGCGCGACGCGAAGCGCCTGAGCCCTGTTGGGTTTGGCGCAATTCGGTCACCTCACAAGAGACCTCGAACTGCTGGCGGTGCGCCGCGCCGGAGGTGCCGACCACGGTGTACTTGGGCAGCGCGAGCTTGCGCCCTTGCAGCCACTCTTGCAATTCTGTCTTGGGGTCTTTGCCCACGGCCTGCATGTCGGGTTTGATGTCGACCTGGGCAAACAAGCGTTCGACCAAGGCTTGTGCCTCTTTGTAGCCGCCGTCCAGGTACACCGCGCCAATGATGGCTTCGAGTGCATCGGCCAGGATGGACGGACGGTTTTGTCCGCCCGAGCGCATTTCGCCCTCACCCAAACGCATCACAGCTGGCAAATCCAGTTTCTTGGCCAGTTGGTGCAGTGTGTCTTGCTTGACCAGGTTGGCCCGCACCCGCGACAAATCGCCCTCGGGCAAATTGGCCAGTTGTGCATAGAGCATGTGGGCCACCGAAAGGTTGAGCACCGAATCGCCCAAAAACTCCAGGCGTTCGTTGTGGTCGGCGCTGAAGCTGCGGTGCGTGACCGCCTGCTGCAGCAAAGCATGCTGGCGAAAGGCATAACCGAGCCGGATTTGCAATTCGGACAATGCAGGAGAAACAGCGGATGTGATTGCCACGCCCACCTCAGTCAAAAGCGCCAATGCGCTTGAGGTTGCCAAAGTTCATCCACACAAAGAAGGCTTTACCCACGATGTTGGCATCGGGCACGAAGCCAAAGAAACGCGAGTCCAGCGAGTTGTCGCGGTTGTCGCCCATCATGAAGTAGTGACCCGCAGGCACCGTGCAGGTCACGCCTTCGACGGTGTAGTTGCAGTTCTCACGGCCGGCAAACTGGTCAGCGCCGGGCACAAAGGCCGGACGGTCATCGTCTTGCAACGTTTGGTGCGGCTTGGCGCCCAGGGTTTCGCGGCGGTGTTTGTGGTAGCGCATGGTGGACTCGTCAAAAAAGTCCGGTAGCACCTCGGTGGGCACAGGTTTGCCGTTGATGGTCAGGCTTTTGTTCAAGTAAGCCACCTCGTCCCCGGGCACACCGACCACGCGCTTGATGTAGTCCACGCTGGGCTTGGGTGGGTAACGGAACACCATCACATCACCGCGCTGAACAGGCGTGCCTTCGGTGAGCTTGGTGTTGGCCACGGGCAGGCGGATGCCGTAATGGAATTTGTTCACCAAAATCAGGTCGCCAATGTGCAGGGTCGGGATCATGGAGCCCGAGGGGATCTTGAAGGGCTCGAACAAGAACGAACGCAACACAAACACCACCACGATGACCGGGAACAAGCCTGCTGTCCAATCCAGCCACCAAGGCTGCATGAGCAGCTTTTCGCGAGACTCGCGGATGTCGGTGTCCACCTTGTCGATACCCATTTTGGCCAATTCGGCGCGGCGCTGGGCGGTTTCGGCTTCGAGCTGCGCCACCGCTTTTTGGCGCTGTGGCAAAAATACGAAGCGCTCGGCCAGCCAATAAATGCCCGTGACCACGGTGGCCATAAGCAAGAGCAGCGCAAAGTTGCCCTCCAGGTAGCCCACATACCAGGCACCGGCGTAGCCGACAAATGCGGCCAGCACCAAAGACGTTAAAAATTGCATCAATCTTCCACCTGCAAAATCGCCAAGAACGCCTCTTGAGGCACCTCAACCGAGCCAATCTGTTTCATGCGCTTTTTACCCGCCTTTTGCTTCTCGAGCAGTTTGCGCTTGCGCGAAATATCGCCACCGTAGCACTTGGCCAGCACGTTTTTACGCAAGGCCTTGATGCTCTCACGGGCAATGATGTTGGCACCAATGGCCGCCTGGATCGCCACATCGAACATCTGGCGGCTGATGATCTCGCGCATCTTGGCCACCACAGCCCGACCCCGGTACTGGGACTGTGAACGGTGCACGATGATGGACAGCGCATCGACCTTTTCGCCGTTGAGCAAAATGTCCACTTTAACCACATCGGAAGCGCGGAACTCCTTGAACTCGTAGTCCATCGAGGCATAACCCCGGCTGACCGATTTGAGCTTGTCAAAAAAGTCCAACACGATTTCGCCCAGCGGCATCTCGTAGGTCAGCATGACCTGACGGCCGTGGTAAGCCATGTTCAGCTGCACGCCACGCTTTTGGTTGGCCAGCGTCATGACGGGACCCACATAGTCTTGCGGCATGTACAGGTGCACGGTGACGATGGGCTCGCGGATCTCTTGCAGCTTGCCTTGGTCGGGCATCTTGGAGGGGTTTTCGACCATGACGACCTCGCCACCGGGCTGGACCACTTGGTACACCACACTGGGCGCGGTGGTGATCAGGTCTTGGTCAAATTCACGCTCCAGACGCTCTTGCACGATTTCCATGTGCAACAAGCCCAGGAAACCGCAGCGGAAACCAAAGCCCAGCGCTTGCGAGACTTCGGGCTCGTAATGCAAAGACGCATC
>JBIKHW010000041.1:0-14952 GCA_044361935.1 Limnohabitans sp.
ATTGGGTGGTGTCGGTGTGCGGTTGGCCAAAGCTGTCCAGCACCCGGTGCACCTCGGTCGCGATCTGCGCGGGCGGGGCAAACAAGATGTTCGGGTCGATGTTGCCTTGCAGCGCTTTGCCGGGGCCACCGACCTGGCCGCCCACGAGAGCCCGGGCGCGGCCCAAGTTCATGGTCCAGTCCAAGCCCAGCACGTCGCAGTTCAGGCCCGCCATCTCTGGCAGCCACAGGCCGCCGCCTTTGGTGAACACGATGCTGGGGATGCGTTGGCCGTTGTGCTCGGTTTTGAGTTGGCTCAGCACGCGGGCCGTGTAGGCCAGGCTGAACTGCTGGAAAGCCCCATCGGCCAGCACGCCGCCCCAGCTGTCAAACACCATGACGGCCTGGGCGCCGGCTTCGATCTGGGTGTTCAGGTACAGGGCCACCGCGTCTGCGTTGATTTCCAGGATGCGGTGCATCAAATCCGGACGGCTGTACATCAGGGTTTTGACATGCCGGTAGTCGTCAGAGCCTGCGCCCTCGACCATGTAGCAAGCCAGCGTCCAGGGGCTGCCTGAAAAGCCGATCAAGGGCACGCGGCCGTTCAGCGCTTTGCGGATGGACGTGACCGCATCGAACACATAACGCAGCTTGTTCATGTCGGGCACGGCCAACTCGGCCACAGCCGCTTCGTCGCGCACGTTTTTGGCAAAGCGCGGTCCTTCGCCTTGTGCAAAAGACAGGCCCAGGCCCATGGCGTCGGGCACGGTGAGGATGTCGCTGAACAAGATGGACGCGTCGAGCGGGTAACGGTCCAGCGGCTGCAGCGTCACTTCGGTCGCGTAGTCGACGTTGGTGGCCAAGCCCATGAAGCTGCCGGCCTTGGCGCGGGTGGCGCAGTACTCGGGCAAATAGCGCCCAGCCTGGCGCATGAGCCAGATGGGGGTGTGGTCGGTGGCCTGGCGCAGGCAAGCGCGCAGGAAGGTGTCGTTTTGGAGGGGGGCAAAAGAGCTCATGCCCTTATTGTGGCAGGCCCAAGCCTGGGATTTGGCGACTCTTGCAGAGTCATTCACGAACAGTGGCAAGTGCCCATGAGGGTGAAGCCGCTTGGTTTTGTGTCAGCGCTGTTTTTGTGGGAGGCTGCTCCTGCGGCCGAATGCTGGCACGACCACAGACGGCATGCCCGAGCAGGGGCTCACGCGTGCCTTCAACCCTTATGGGCGGCTCAACGAGCTGGAAGTCCCTGCAAGGCGCTTTGCACTTCGGCCACGCTGGGCAGTTCCGACAAAAGCACGGGCGCACGGCCGGGCGCGTACAAGGCATAGACCGGCACTCCGCTGCGGCCCAGTGCCGTGAGCGCCTGCGTGATCGCTGGGTCTCGGCGAGTCCAGTCGGCCCGCATCAGCGCCACTTGCCTGGCCGCAAAGTCGGCCAGCACGCGGGCGTCGGCCAGCGTGGTTTTTTTGTTGTATTGGCAGGTCACGCACCAGGCGGCGGTGAAGTCCACAAACACCGGGCGGCCTGCGGCCAGTTGGGCTTGCAACGCCGATTCAGACCATGGCTGCCAAGTGGCAGCGTTGGCGCTGGACAAGGTGCTGGGTGCGGTATGGCTGGCGCTGGTGTTGCTGGCAAGTGGCTCAGCAGGTGCTTCTCGCAAAGCCTGCGGTAACCAACTGCTGCCCATCCACAACAAAGTGGCCAGGGCCAGACCACTCAAAATCCAGCGGGTGCGGCCGCTCAGTCCCAGCGCCCACACCAGCCAAGCGACTGCGAGCAGGCCAGCCAGGAGGCTGCTCGCCCCATCGATGCCGGTTTGTTGACCCAGCACCCACAGCAACCAAATGACGGTGGCAAACATCGGAAACGCCATGGCTTGGCGGAAGGTTGCCATCCAGGCCCCAGGACGAGGCAGTGCGCGTGCGATGCCCGGCCACCAGCTGGCCACTAAATAAGGCAAAGCCATGCCTACGCCCATGGCGGCGAAGACCATGAGTGCCTGCCACACGGGCAGCGCAATCGCCAAGCCCAGCGAAGCTCCCATGAAGGGCGCAGTGCAGGGTGAAGCCACAGCGACTGCCAATACGCCCGACAAACCGGCGTTCACCGTGGGGTGGCGGCTTTGCAGCGTGGCCAGGCTGCTGGGCAAAATCTGCCCAAATTCAAAAACGCCCGCCAGGTTCAGGCCCAGCAGGGTGAACAAAAGGGCCAGGCCCGCCACGACAGGGGGCGACTGCAATTGAAAGCCCCAGCCCAGTTGCTCGCCCGCCGCCCGCAAGGCCAGCATCAGGCCGCCCAGCAGCATGAACGACAGCACCACACCCACGGTGTAGGCCATGCCTGCTGCGCGGTGTTGGGCCTGCGAGGTGTCGGCTTGCGCAAAACCCATGACTTTGATCGCCAGCACTGGGAACACGCAGGGCATGAGGTTGAGCAAGAACCCGCCCACCAAGGCCCCCAAAACGGCCAGTGTCAGGCCCAAAGCGGTGGTACTGGAGGCTGCTGGCTTTTGCGCCGCGCTGGCGCTGGCTTTGGCGTTGTCGGCCAGCGCCTTGGCCAAGGCAGGTGAAATCTCAGCGGGCGCAGCTTGGGCCAGCGCGGGCCAAGTGCCTTGCAAGGGTGTTTCGATGTCAAAAGCTGGGGCTTTAGGGGCAGACTCGGGCCCCAACGCGATCACCCAGCGCATCGATTTCGGGCTGTCGCCACGTTCTTCAGACACCGGAATCTGGGCGCTCCAGACCGCGCCTTGCCAATTTTGTGTCCAGTCTTTACCCTGCACGGCCGCGTTGTGCACCACGTTGGGCGTGATTGGGAAGGCGCTCAAAGTCTGGCCACGCCACCCCACAGGCAGGCCGTGCACGCGCAGGCTGATCTGCTTGGCGTCAGCGGACAAGCTGGCTTGGCCACCCGTGATCCAAGTGCCGCCTTGTTGCAGCTGTGCCATGGGCTTGGGGCTGAGCTTTTGTGCCGCTTCAAACCCAAACGCGTGGTTTTTTTGTGGCGCGGCAGAGGCCAGGTTTAAGCTGAAGCGGCCTTCTTGTGGGATGCATTCCTTGCGGCACACCAACCATTCGGCCTGCAAGCCCAAGGTCAGGGGGCCACTGTCCGGGAAGCGGAAGTCCGCCCCCACCGTCACGGGCACGGTCAGCAGCAAACGGCCTTCGTACCCGTAGTTGGCCAAGGTGCCGATGGGGATCTTTTTAGGCAGTGGCCAGGCGATGTCACCGGCTTGCAAGCCCGCAGGCAGCTGCCACTGCAGCCGCGTGGGCAAGCCCGAGTCGCCGGGGTTTTGCCAATAGGTGTGCCAATGCGGCTGGTGCTCGATTTGCAGGCCCAACCAAAACATTTGCCCGGCGCGAATGCCCTCGGGGGCGTGCACAAGCAATTCGGCACGCACCTGGTCGGTGTTCACCACATGTGGGGCGCTACCGAGCAATGCGGAAGTGCCCGTCGTGCTGCTGGTTGCGGACTTGGACGAAAACAAGGGGGCAGTTTGTGCCTGGCCGAGCAACGGCGCCAGCAAAAGGGCGCTCAGGCCCAACCCCACCAGACCCAAGCCCCAGCTTTGAACAGTGGCCCAGCCACGCGAGAACACGGAAACTTTCACGCCCATCCTTATTTCTGGCCCCCAACGCATCCGACGGGGGCCTCTTCATCACAGTGCGAAAGGCACTGTACACGCCCGGGCTCCATTAAGATGCCGAACATGCAAAACCCTTCGCGTTTTTGGGCCGACTGGACCACCCTCGATTTTCAGGCCTTGGCGCCAGGCCGTGCCATCGATCGGGCCATCGCCATTTTGCCCGTGGCGGCAACCGAGCAGCACGGCCCGCATTTGCCGCTGTCGGTGGACACCGATTTGGTCAACGGCGTGGTAGCAGCTTGCTTGCCGCACTTGCCCGCTGACTTGCCCGCTTTGTTTTTGCCCACCCAGACGGTGGGCCTGAGCCCTGAACACGCACGTTTTGCGGGCACCTTGACGCTCAAGGCCGAGACCGCGATCCGCCTGTGGACTGACATCGGTGAGTCGGTGGCGGCCAGCGGTGTGAAAAAGCTGGTGCTGCTCAACGCGCACGGCGGACAAGTGAGCGTGATGGACATCGTGGCGCGGGATTTACGGGCCCGCTTGGGCATGCTGGTTTACAGCGTGAGCTGGTTCAATTTGCCGCTGCATGACGCGCAAGGCGCTGATGTGAATGCGCTGTTTCCCCCCGAAGAGCACCGCTTTGGTGTGCACGCGGGCGACACCGAAACCTCGATGATGCTGGCGCTGCGCCCTGAGCGCGTGCGCATGGATTTGGCGCAAAACTTCCGCTCCACCTCGCAAGACCGCGCCGAGCGTTTTGAAATTTTGGGCAATGGCAAAAGCGCCAAGCTGGGTTGGCAAATGCAGGACTACAACCGCCACGGCGCGGCGGGCAACGCCTTGGCCGCCACCGCCGGAAAAGGCCAAGCTTTGCTGGATGCTTCGGGCCGGGCGCTGGCGCAGTTGTTGGGTGAAATAGACCGTTTGCCGCCCGACACGCTCACGGACCAGGTGGGCTGAGTCCACGCGGCCCCATCTTCAAAAGCTGGGCAGCACCAAGTCGCAGTGTTCGCGGCTCACGCTTTTGGGGTATTCACGGGTCGTGTCGATGCAGCCGCCTTCGGCATAAACACCTTTGGGGTCGCGCATGCGCAGCATGCGTTCCAGCACGCGGGCTCTGGCTTGTGGGTCGGCCTCGGTTTGCGCCACCAAGCGTTCCACCACCGTCTCGTCCATCTGCAGCTCACCTTGGGCGTCGGTGTAGACGCCGTCTTTCCAGTGGAAAATTTCAATGGCTTTGGATTCGAGGGTGAAAGGCGCGTCCCGCTTCCAGAAGTTGCTGAACAGGCCGGCGCCCATGTACATGACCCAGGAGCCTTCGTAGCCGGTCACGTCGGCGGAGCGCTCATCCGGGTTGCGAAACCACAGCCGGTCGCCCGGGACATAAAAGCGGGCGGGCAGGGGTGCCTCCATGCTGCCGTACTCGATGAGGAACACCTCGTGGAACTGGCCCGAACGCACCGCGTGGCGTTCGTTGAGTTGCTGCAACTCGGCCAGCAAAGCGGGGTGGTGTGTCTGTAACTCTTGCGCGATGCCCAGCAAGATCACGTATTCGGTGGCGCGGTAGCACGAGAAGTCGTACAGCTTGCCAGTGGCCTCGGGTTGTGTGGCGGCGATCAGTGCGTTGATGAGTGGGCGGCCAGGGTGCAGGATGAAACCGGGCTCTTCTTCGTAGTGCCAATCGGCTTCAGGGCGTTCGGCCGCTTCGGTTTTGAAGGCCAGCGCCGTCAATCGGGCGGCCAAGGCCATGTTGCGCCTGACCCGAACATGCGACTTGAGGGCCTCCAAGTCGTGGAAAACAAAGCGATGGGGCGAGCCCAGCAGGGCTACCCAAATTTCACGCTCCAAGTGCCAGGCCTCATTGGCCTCGGCAGCAGGGTGGACGGCCCCCAAGCTGCGGCGCAAGTTCAGGCTGTCGTACCCGGGCATGTGTGTTTGCTGGAATTGGGGCTGCAAGCTGGCCATCAGTGTCACTGTGCCGTCTTCAAGGGGCACGCCGAGGGTCTGAACTGCCGACTCAAGGCCCCATTCCCCAAGGTCCGCGCTCAGTTGCGCACCCAGACGATCGGCCTGATCGGCAGGTGTGCGGGAGAGCTCAATGCCGCCTTCCAGTGGGTGAAGGGCAAGCCAGGCGGTCGAACAATTCATGCCGCCTATTTTGCCCTTGCCACTACAAGGTTTTTCCTAGGGATTACACCCAATTTCCATGGCGAAATTAGGCGTTTCAAGCGAAGGTGATCCAGTCTTTGTACGCGTCACTGTCCAGGTGCGGCAAGGTGTTGTAGGTCAGCAGCATATGGCGCTTGGGTGTGAACACGAACTCGGTCAGCGCCGTGTTGCGGATGCGCAGGTTCAGCTCGATGGTGGTCTCGGGTGGTGTACCCAGCACGCGGCCCACAGCGGTGGAGATGGGGCCACCGCTCGAGACGATCATGACGTCACCTGTGTGGTTTTGCCGCACATGGTCCAGCGCCGCCTCGATGCCGCCCACAAAGTCGGCATAGCTGGGCATGTCACGCGGCTGGGTGCGCCCGGCCATCCAGGCCTGTAAGGCGTCCCGCAGCAGGCGAAAGTGGTGGCGGTACAACTCGGGCGTGTCGGGCTTGGCCAGCGGCTCGGGGTGGATGGATTCGATCAGCGCGTGGCTGTCGTATTCGTTCAGGCCCGGCCACACGGCCGGGGTGTGCGGGAGGCCCGCGCTTTCGGCAATGCCTTCCCAAGTTTGGCGGTGGCGCTTCAGGCTGCCCATAAGCACCGCTTCGAGCGGCTTGCCCTGCAGTTTGGGCCGCAAATACTCACCCAAGCGCACGGCCTGTTGGCGGCCCAGTGGGCTGAGTTGATCGTAGTCATCGGCCCCGAAAGAGGCTTGTCCGTGGCGGACCAAATAGAGTGTTCCCATGGTGAGGATTCTGTGCGGGGAGGTCTGAAGGCTTTGTCCCAAGAGCGACGGCCATCGTTTGGCTTCACCGTGGGTCTACTGCGGGTCTCAGAAGTGCTTGTTCAAGACGCTGCAAAGCATATCGGTGTCCACATTTCCGCCGCACAGGGTGGTGCCGACCTGCAGGCCCTTGAGCTGGTCTTTGTCAGCCCAAGCCGCGGCAAAGCTGGCGGCACCCGCGCCTTCGGCCAGGTTGTGTGTGTCGGTGTACAGGTCGCGCATGGCTTGTGCAACTTGCGCGTCGTTGACCTGCACCACCCGGGCCAATCCCGATTGCAAGATGGCGAGCGCTTGCGGGTCAGCGCGGCGCACGGCCATGCCGTCGGCCAGCAGGGTGCTGACCGGTGCTTCCACCACGCAACCGGCCGCCATCGAGTCGGCGTAGGTGGTGGCGTGGGCACTCACGACACCGACCACCTTGACGGCGTGCCCCAAGGCCTGCTTAGCCGCCAAGGCGGCGCAGGCACCAGAGCCCAGTCCGATGGGCACATACAAGACGTCGAGGCCCGGGACGGCTCGCAAAAATTCAACCCATGCGGTCGCCACGCCCAGCACCAGTGCGGGGTGGTAGCTGGGAACCATGTGGGCGCCGCGTTCTAGGGCGAGGGCTTGGGCGTGCTCGCGGGCGTCTTGAAAATCGTCACCGTGCTCCACCAAACGAGCGCCCAAGGCTCGCATGGCGGTGTTTTTTTCGATGGAGTTGCCTCGCGGGACGACGATGGTGCACGCGACGCCGTGCCGCGCTGCGGCGTAGGCAATGCTCTGGCCGTGGTTGCCCCGGGTGGCGCTGATGACTTCTTGGGGAATGCGCTGGGTGTTGCGCAAGTGCTCGAAATACGTCAACCCGCCCCGGACCTTGAACGCACCGACCGGTGTGTGGTTCTCGTGCTTGACCCAGCAGTCGGTGCCCAGCCTTTGGCTGAGCGTGGCCCAGCGGTATTGCGGCGTGGGGCCAAAGGCCGCGTACACGGTTTGGGCGGCGGCTTCGATCTGTGAAAGCGTGGGCAGGTCGGTCATGGTCTTTACAGGGTTAGGTGCAATCAAGTGCAAATCAGAGGGTGACGGAGCCCTGGATGCAGCCGACCACATCGCCACCCACCCAGACTTGGCCTTGCGCGTCTTGTGACAAAAACACCTGACCCGCACGGCCGAGCGCTGTGCCTTGGCGGGCGCTGTAGCGTGTGGGCATGTGGCCCTCGGTCATCAACCACTGGGCCAGTGATGCATTGAGGCTGCCGGTGACCGGGTCTTCGGCCACGCCCACGGGGGCGGCGAAGGCGCGTACTTCCAGATCGGTCGGGTCATTGGTGATGCGGGTGGAGTGCGCAAAGGCGCGGGCCTCGCGGTTGGCGCGGCGGATCAGTCCACCTGCGTCGACCTCTCGTTTGGCTGCCACGCCCACCTTGGTGTTCAGGCGTTTGAGTGCCGCGTGGTCCGGCTCCAGCGCGAGCAGGCTGTCCACCGAGTCGATCAAAAGGCCCAGCCAGTGCGGGCCGTTGTTCAGGTCTTGCGCGGCCAGCACCTCGTCGGCGTGCAGGCCCAGTGCTGCCAGCACCTCGGCCAGCAGGGCTGGTGCTGGGATCTGGCGTTGCAAGGGCGGCGCAGCAAAAGCCCAGCGGCCATCGACCGATTTCAAACTGACCAGACCGACACCACATTCCTGCACCAGTTGACCGCTTTGCCGGGGCTGGCCACCGGCTTCAAGCCAAGCGTGGGCCGTGCCCAGTGTGGGGTGGCCTGCAAACGGCAGCTCTGCGCCGGGTGTGAAGATGCGCACCCGGTAATCGGCTCCGCCCGCAGCCCCTTCGGGTGTGGGGGGCAACACAAAGGTGGTTTCACTCAGTTGGGTCCAACGGGCAAAGGCCTGCATTTGTGCATCTGACAGATCTGTGCCGTCCAGTACCACGGCCAGCGGGTTGCCCAAGAGTGCGGCATCGGTGAAGACATCGACTTGTTGGAAGGCGCGGGATTTCATGGCGGTGTTTTGAGGCAGGTTGATCAAAGTGATTCGCGGATCGCGGCAGCCAACGCGCTCATGCCGGTGTTGATCTGCTCCACGGTGGCCGTCACAAACGACAGGCGCAGGGTGCTTTCGTTGGCTCCTTCGGCGTAGAAAGCCGAACCCGGCACAAAGGCCACGCCTTTGTCCACCGCCTTGGCCAGCAAAGGAATGGCTTTGAGGCCTTTGGGCAGTTGCACCCACAAGAACATGCCACCCACCGGGCGGTTCCAGCTCAGGCCCAGGTCCGCCATTTCGCGGTCGAGCGCGGCCAGCATGGCTTCGCACTGCTGTTTGTAAAGGGCACGGATGGTGGGCACATGGCGTTCGATGAAGCCGTCTTTCAGCACTTCGGCCACCACGCGTTGGTTGAAACTGGGCGTGTGCAGGTCGGCCGCTTGTTTGGCTTGCAAGAGCTTGGGGTAGAGCGCTGTGGGCGCGACCAGGTAACCCAGGCGCAAGCCGGGGGCCAGGATTTTGGAGAACGAGCCCAAGTACACACTGCCTTCAGGGTGGCGCGAACTGAGTGAGGGCGCGGGTGGCGCGTCAAACCACAGGTCGCCGTAGGGGTTGTCTTCGATGATCGGCAAGCCGGTGTCGATGGCCACTTGGGCCACGGCGGCGCGGCGCGCTTCGGTCATGGTGCGCCCAGTGGGGTTCTGGAAGTTGGGCAGCAGATACACAAAGCGGGCTTTGTCGGCTCCGGCACCGACTTTGGCACGCAGGTCATCCGCATCCACGCCATGGTCGTCGCTGTTCACACCCACGGCCACAGGCTCCATGGGGGTGAAGGCTTGCAGAGCGCCCAGGTAGGTGGGGGTCTCGACCAAGATGCGGCTGCCCGCGTCGATCAGGATCTTGGCCACCAGGTCCAGGCCTTGCTGGCTGCCGGTGGTGATCAGCACCTGGTCGGGGCTGATGTTCATGCCCTGCTTGAGCAGGTCTTGGGCGACCCATTCGCGCAGCGGCGCATAGCCTTCGCTGGCGGCGTACTGCAAAGCGGCTTTGCCGTCATCTCTGAGCACGCGCTCGCTGGCTTCGCGCATGGCGTCTATGGGGAAGGTCTGCGGCGAGGGCAGGCCACCCGCAAAGCTGATGATGCCGGGCTTTTCGGTGACCTTGAGGATCTCGCGGATCACCGAGGGGTTCATTTTTTCGGCGCGTTGGGCCAGTTTCCAGTTCATGTTCTGTTCCTCAATTTTTTGTTCAGTTGCGTTTTCCAGTGGGCTCTTCAGTGGGTCTGGGGGCGTTCGCCATGCGCCGCCCCATGAAAACCGTGGCCACGACCAGCAGGGCAAAACCCAGGGTCATGGCATCCAGCGATTCTCCCAGCAAAGGCACGGCGGCCAGAATGCTGATGAAAGGTTGCAGCAATTGCAGCTGGCTCACCCGCAGCGGGCCGCCCAGCGACAAGCCGCGAAACCAGGCAAAAAAACCTGCCCACATGGAGAACACGCCCACGTACAACAAGGCCAGCCACGAGAGGGGCGCTATGGTTTGGTCGGGCCAGGTGAGCCAGGCCCCGGGCAGCGTGATGGGCAAGGCCATGACACACACCCAGCTGATGACTTTTTCTGCGCCCAAGCTGGCTGTGACTTTGGCTCCGGCCACATAACCCAGCGATGCGGCCACTACCGCGCCCACGAGCAGGGTGTCGGCCCAGGTCAGGCCAAAGCCCTGCGCCACACCATTGGCCATTTGTGATGCGCGCAGCAGGCTGTAAACCGCGACCAAGGCGCTGCCCAAAGCGGCAAACACCCAGAACCCGAGGCGGGCGCGTTGGTGCATGAGCCAAGCAGCAGCGGCCGCCGTGGCCAGTGGCAGCAAGGATGTGATCACGGCCGCGTGGCTGGCCGTGACATGGCGCAGCGCCCAACCCAACAGCAAGGGGTAACCGATCACATTGCCCACCAGCGAGAGCAGCAAAGGGCCGCGCTGCTCAGGGGTGGGGCGAGGTGCACGTACGGCCAGAAGGTAAATGAGCGACAGGCCTCCGGCCAACGCTGCGCGTGCCCAGGTCACAAACCAAGGTGACATTTGCGGTGCGTCCACCGTGCCTGTGGCCAGGCGCGTCATGGGCAAGGTGAGTCCAAAAATGACGATACCCAAAAATCCCAGCCACATGCCGAGTTTTTCCCGTTGGAGGTCGTGACTGTTCATGTGGCGTCAACCCGCGCTTTGGCGCAAGCCGTTCAGAATCCACAAAGCGGTGGCCACCAGTGCTACCGCCATGCAGCGGTTGAACATCAGCAAGCGGCGGCCGTGCGCCAGCCAGTGCCGCAGCATCGAGCCTGCCACCGCATAGGTCAGGTTGCTGAAAAAACCATAGGCCACCATGATGGGCAGCAACACCAGCGTGCGGGCCGTGGCGTCTTCGCGTCCGGCCACCCAACCCGCCACGATGGCCAAGGCAAGCATCCAGGCCTTGATGTTGAGGAACTGCAGGCCCACGCCTTGCACAAAGCCCACTTGCAGCTTGGCGCTGTCGGCCTGCTGCAAGCTGCCGCTTTGCCACAAACGCGAGGCCAGCCAGAGCAAATACCCCGTGCCCAGCGTCACGATGCCCCAGCGCAAGGGGGGAAAAGCCACCACCAAACCTCCCATACCGGTGGCGCAGAGGGTGAACAAAATGCCCCAGCCGACGGGCACCGCGCACACAAAGCGCATGGCGCGGCGCAGGCCGTGGTTGGCCGCCATGGCGGTCGACAGTGTGGTGTTGGGCCCGGGCGTGAAACTGCTCACGGTGGCCAGCACCAACAGGGCGCTGAGTTCTGAAGGGGTCATGGCTTTGAATGTAGTGCTGAAATGAGTACAGTATCGGTACAGTTTTCAAGATCATTTTTGAAACTGTATTGCTCCGTCTGACCGCACACCTTTCTTTGAACACCCATGTCCTTGCTCAGCCGTGAATCCAGCCAACCCTTGACCGAACAACTCGCGCAGCGCTTTGTGACGCGCATGCGTGACCAGTTGTGGGTCTCGGGTGCGCGTTTGCCGTCGGTGCGGCAATGTGCCCAGATGCATGGCGTGAGTGCCTCCACCGTGGTGGCGGCCTACGACTGGTTGGTGGCGCAGGGTTGGGTGGAGGCTCACCCGAACCGCGGCTTTTTTGTTCGCGACCGGGTGCAGCGCACACCGCCTTCACCCGTTGCGGCCGGTGGCATGTTGCCCAGTCCGCCGCCTGTGAATGCCGCAAGTTTGATTCGGGGCATGTTCCACCAACCCAGCGCCGAGCCACAACCGGGCATGGGTGTGTTTCCTGCGGACTGGTTGGATGCCGATTTCTTGTCGGCCGCTTTGCGTAAAGTGGTGAGCAGCCCGGCTTTACGCGAGTCGTCTTTGCGCTACGGCGAGCCGCAAGGGGACACTGGATTACGCGAAGCCCTCTCGTCCAAGCTGGCCAGCATGGGTTTGCACGCCGCGCCGGACCAGCTCATCACCACCGTGGGGGCCACCCATGCGCTGGACATCATCAGTCGCACCTTGTTGCGCCCGGGTGATTGCGTCATGGTCGAAGAGCCCGGTTGGGCCATTGAATTTGCCCGGCTGCAAAACCTGGGTGTGCGCATCCTGCCCGTGCCCCGACTGGAGACGGGGCCTGATCTGGATGTGGTGGAGCGCTATGCCCAGTTGCATGCGCCCAAGATGATGGTCAGTGTGTCGGTCTTGCACAACCCCACGGGCTACGGTTTGTCCATGCCCGTGGCGCACCAGCTGGTGAACTTGGCGCACCGCTACAACTTCCATGTGGTTGAAGACGACACCTATGGGCACATGGCCCCTGCGCATGCGGTGCGCTTGTCGGTGCTCGATGGCTTGCAGAAAACCATTTACGTCAGCGGTTATGCCAAGATCCTCGCGCCCAGTTGGCGTGTGGGCTACATGGCCGCGCCAGCCGACTTGAAAGATGCGTTCTTGGACACCAAGCTCCTGTCCACGCTCACCACCCCGGTGCTGTTTGAGAAGGCGCTGGCGTTGTGCTTGGAACAAGGTGCCATTCGGCGGCACACCGAGCGCTTGTCACAGTTGCTGGATGCCGCCCGCAGCCGCAGTGTGAAGCTGGCGCTGGCGCACGGTTGCCAATTTGTGGCACCGCCGCAGGGCCTGTTTGGTTGGGTGGATGTGGGGGTCGACACCGACTTGTTGGCTTTGCGCATGCACGATGCCGGGTACCTGTTGGCGCCCGGCTCTTTGTTTCATGCCGACCGCAGGCCCGGTTCTTTGATGCGGGTGAACTTTGCCAGCACCCAAGAGGACAAGTTCTGGCGAGCCTTGGCCAAGACACGCACAGAACTTTTGTGAGCGCAGCAGTGCTCAGCGGGCTGACAAAATTTCCCAGCGTTCCATGGCCGCCAGCAACACATCGTCGATTTCGGCGTCGCGCTTGAACAGCTTCTGTGCAAGACCCGGGTCGCGCTGGTAAATGCTGCCGTCCGCCAGTTGCGCACGGGCCTCGGCTTGCTCTTTTTCCAGGCCTTCGATTTTGGCGGGCAACTCGGCCAACTCCCGTTGCTCTTTGTAGCTGAGCTTGCTGCGGGGGGCAGCGGTCGGGGCGGCTGTATTCGTGACCGGGGCTACCTCAGCTGCTAGCGTTGATCCACCTTTCTGTGCTGCTTGGGCCCGGATGGCCTGGCTGCGCTGCGACTGCACCAGCCAGTCTTGCACCGAGCCTTCGTATTCGCGCCAGAGGCCCGGTTGATCCGGGGCGCTTTCGCAGGCGATGATGCCGGTCACCACGTTGTCCATGAAGGCGCGGTCGTGGCTGACCAGAAATACGGTGCCTTCATAGGTTTGCAGCAGCTCTTCGAGCAGTTCCAAGGTCTCGATGTCCAGGTCGTTGGTCGGTTCGTCCAGCACCAGCACGTTGGCCGGGCGGGCAAACAGACGAGCCAGCAAGAGGCGGTTGCGCTCGCCGCCCGACAAGGAGCGCACGGGCGAGGTGGCCCGAGCAGGCGAGAACAGGAAGTCACCCAAGTAGCTTTTGACGTGCTGACGCTTGTTGCCAATCTCGATCCATTCGCTGCCTGGGCTGATGAAGTCTTCAAGCGTGGCATTCAGGTCGAGCGCATCGCGCATCTGGTCAAAGTAGGCGACTTCCATCTTGGTGCCGCGACGCACTTCACCGCTGTCGGCTTCCAGTTCACCCAAAATCAGCTTGAGCAAGGTGGTTTTGCCGGCGCCGTTGGGGCCCAGCAGGCCAATCTTGTCGCCCCGCAGCAGGGTGCCGGTGAACTTCTGAATGATGGTGCGCACAGAGCCGTCTGGCTGGTTGAAGCTTTTGCTTACATCGGTCAACTCCGCCACCAGTTTGCCGCTTGGCACGCCCGAGGCGACTTCCATCCGCACGTTGCCCACTTTTTCGCGGCGAGCAGCACGCTCGCCCCGCAGGTTTTGCAATCGCGTGATCCGGCTTTGGCTGCGCGTGCGGCGTGCTTCCACGCCTTTGCGGATCCAGATTTCTTCCTGAGCCAGCAGTTTGTCGGCCTTGGCCTGAATCACCGCTTCCTGAGCCAGTTGCTCTTCTTTTTGCACCTGGTAGGCGGCGTAGTTGCCGGGATATGGGCGCAGTTTGCCTCTGTCCAGTTCGACAATGCGGGTCGCGATGCGGTCCAGGAACGCCCGGTCGTGCGTGATGGCGATCACGCTGCCCTTGAAGTCAATCAGCAGGTCTTCCAGCCAGGTGATGGCGTTCAGGTCCAGGTGGTTGGTGGGCTCATCTAATAGAAGGACGTCAGGACGGGTCACCAAAGCCTGTGCCAGTGCCACGCGCTTGCGCATGCCACCAGACAGCGACTGCACGATGGCGTTCGGGTCGAGTTGCAAGCGCTGAAGCGTCTCATCCAGGCGTTGTTCCCAACCCCAGCCGTCGCGTGACTCAATTTGGCTTTGCAGCGTATCGAGGTCACCCCGGCTGTGCGTGTAGTCGTCGATCCATTGCACCACTTCAGCCAAGCCTTCACGTACGGCTTCAAAGATGGTGTGCTCTGCAATCAAGAGCGGTTCTTGGGCGACATAAGCAATGCGAACGCCTTGTTGTAGATGCAAGTTGCCGTCGTCCGGACGCTCTATGCCTGCAAGAATCTTGAGCAGGGACGATTTGCCCGTACCGTTGCGACCAATCAAGCCGATGCGCTCGGACGTCTCCAGGGAGAAGTCTGCGTGATCGAGGAGTGCGACATGGCCAAAAGCCAAGGACGCGTTTAATAGTGTGAGTAAAGCCATGGTCCCATTATCCGGGCGAGGGTCCACGAAATATCTAAAACGGCATCAAAATTCTTGCCAGACGCGAAAAAGCTGTGTCATAATCGAGGGCTTCGCTGCTTACAAGTGAGGTTTCGAAAGAAGCCAAGTAAGAGCAGTAAGTAGGTTGATGAAAAGATCTTGGTGATCTAAGAAATTTTCAAAAACTTGACGCAGCGCTAAAAACTGTGTCATAATTCAAGGCTTCGCTGAT
>JBIKHW010000279.1:0-4625 GCA_044361935.1 Limnohabitans sp.
CTTGCCCAGTTCGACATGAAGTCACGCCATGTACGCTTGCCCTTCACCGACACCATCGACAAAGCACACCAAGCGGTCCGGCAGATCAACCACACCGCAGAAACAGAGGGCACCAAACCCATTGTGTTCACCACCTTGGTAAACATGGACGTGCTCAAGGTACTGCAAGAACACTGTCAAGGCATGCTGCTCGACATGTTCGGGACCTTTGTGAACCCACTCGAAGCCGAACTGGGCATCAAATCGCACCACCGGGTGGGGCGCTTTTCGGATGTGAGCAAAAGCAAGGAATACCACGACCGCATCGAAGCCATCAACTTTTCACTGGCCCATGACGATGGTCAGTCGAACCGCGATCTCGAGTCGGCAGACGTGATTTTGGTGGGTGTCAGCCGCAGCGGCAAAACCCCGACCAGTTTGTACCTGGCCATGCAGCACGGCCTCAAAGCAGCCAACTACCCTCTGATTCCGGAAGATTTTGACCGCAGGCAATTGCCCCCCGCCTTGGTGCCGCACCGAGCAAAGATCTTTGGTCTGAGCATCCACCCGGACCGATTGGCCGAGATCCGCGCCGAGCGCAGGCCCAATTCGCGTTACGCCAGCATTGAAAACTGCCGCATGGAGGTCTCAGAAGCCGAAGCCATGATGCGCCGCTCGGGCATCCGCTGGCTGTCCACCACCACCAAGTCGATCGAAGAGATCGCGACCACGATCCTTCAGGAAATCAAGCCAGAGCGCTTGATTTACTGAAGACGGGCCTCAAGCCAAGGTGGCGGCGATGCGTTCAGCGCACACTCTGGCCTGATTGGCATCCCGAGCTTCGACCATGACACGAACCAGAGGCTCCGTACCGCTGGCCCGAATCAACACCCGCCCCGAATCGGCCAACTCGTCCTCTGCGGCACGCGTGGCGTCCCACAAAGGCTGGTGGCCTTGCCAGTCGAAACCGGGCTTCAAACGCACATTGATCAGGGTTTGCGGGAACAGCGTGATGCCCTCCAGCAACTGCGCCATGGTCTCGCCGCTGCCCACGCAGGCCTGCAAAACCTGCAGGGCACTGACCAGGCCGTCACCGGTGGTGTGCTTGTCCAAGGCCAGCAAGTGACCCGAGCCCTCGCCGCCCAGAAGCCAACCCTTGTCGTGCAGCACCTCCAGCACATACCGGTCACCCACTTTGGCCCGCACAAACTGGACGCCGCGCTGCTTAAGCGCCACCTCCACTGCCAAATTGGTCATTAAGGTGCCGACGGCTCCTGGCACAGCTTCGTCACGGGCTAAGCGGTCCGCAACCATCAAGTACAGCAACTCATCGCCATTAAAAAGACGTCCGGTTGCGTCCACAAACTGCAAGCGGTCGGCATCGCCATCAAGGGCAATGCCGTAATTGGCCCTGTGGTCCTTGACAGCTTGGACCAGGGCTTCAGGATGGGTCGCACCCACACCTTTGTTGATGTTCAGACCATCGGGCGAGCACCCGATGGCGATGACCTCCGCGCCCAGTTCATGAAACACCTTGGGCGCGATTTGGTACGCCGCGCCGTGAGCGGCGTCCACCACAATCTTCAGACCCTTGAGGGTCAGATCGTTCGAAAAAGTGCTTTTGCAAAATTCAATGTATCGGCCTGCTGCATCGTCCAAACGCCGGGTTTTACCCAAAGCGGCGGAATGGACCCAGACCGGGTCTTCCTTCAAGGCCGACTCCACCGCTTCTTCCCAAGCGTCAGACAACTTTTTGCCTTGCGCACTGAAGAACTTGATGCCGTTGTCTGCAAACGGGTTGTGGCTCGCGCTGATCACCACACCCAGGGACGCCCGCTGTGCTCGGGTCAAGTAGGCCACAGCTGGTGTCGGCACTGGACCCAGCAAAACAACATCGACTCCGGCGGAATTGAAACCCGACTCCAGTGCACTTTCGAGCATGTAGCCTGAAATGCGGGTGTCTTTGCCGATCAATACGGTCGGGTGGGCTTCCTGCGACTTTAACACTCGGCCCACAGCATGCGCCAAGCGCAAAATGAAATCAGGTGTGATGGGGCTTTGACCGACCGTGCCGCGGATGCCATCGGTGCCGAAATATTGACGAGCCATCAAAAAGTCCTGGTTTTTTTAATAAGTAGATGGATTTTAGCTCTCCATCCAAGCTCTGATCAGTGCGTGTATTCGACACTGCGTGGTTCATCACACTCATCTGTGCTGATGCATGGCGAGCCAAATCTGGAGTGCCTCAGCCGTCTCTTTGACATCGTGCACCCGAACCACCGAGGCGCCCCGCTCAACCGCCATGAGGGCTGCAGCCACACTGGCCACTTGTCGTTGAGCAGGCCCTGGCACTTGCCCATCCTGCTCGAGCGCGGCGCCCAAGGCCGACTTTCGGGACCATCCCGCCAGAACGGGTCGACCCAAACACTGCAAATCGGCCTGGTGCGCAAGCAATTGGAAATTTTGGGCGACCGTTTTGCCAAAACCAATGCCGGGATCCACCACCATTCGGGAAGAGGACACCCCCAAACTCAGCAGTGTGTCCAGACGATCACGCAAGAAAGTTTCCACAGCCCTCAAAACATCGCCCGTCATCGGTTCGATTTGCATGGTTTGCGGTTCTCGGTGCATGTGCATCAGGCACACACCACAAGCTGGATGGGCCGCCACCACCTGCTGAGCCCCCTGCTGTCGCAAGGCCCAAACATCGTTGATGATGTCCACCCCCCAGTCCAGCACGGCTTGCATCACTTCGGGATTGTACGTGTCCACAGAAATGGGCACCTGCCAACGCACGGCCTCTCGCAAAAAAGGCGCCAGCCGTTCCAGCTCCTGCGGCATTGGCACCACCTCAGCGCCCGGACGTGTGGACTCAGCACCCACATCCAGAATATCGGCACCATCAAGCAGCAGTTGCTCCGCATGGCGCAGTGCAGCAGCGGTGTCAAAGCATTGCCCGCCATCGGAAAAAGAATCTGGCGTCAGGTTGACAATACCCATGATTTTGGGCCGAGACAGGTCCAAATCAAAACGTGTGGTTTGCCAACGCAAAGTGTTATGGGGGCGATGAAGATGAGGGTCCATCAACTGGCTTCCATGAAAAACGGGGCCAGACGGCCCCGTTTTGTTGAACAGCACTTGAAGAATCAAGCCGCCGTGGTGGCAGGTTCAGGTTGAACCGAAGGTGTACCACCACCCTGACCGCCACCTGTGGGCGGAGTGCGGGGTGTCCAGTCCTTGGGAGGCAAAGGATCACGGCCCGCCATGATGTCGGCGATCTGGTCTTTGTCGATCGTTTCCCACTCGAGCAAGGCCTTGGCCATGGCGTGCATTTGAGCACTGTGTTCCTCAATCAAACGGCGCGCCAGGCTGTATTGCTCGTCGATGATGCGGCGCACTTCCAAGTCCACCTTTTGCATGGTGGACTCGCTCATGTTGGTGGTCTTGGTGACCGAACGGCCCAAGAACACTTCACCTTCGTTTTCGGCATACACCATCGGGCCCAAAGCATCGGTCATGCCGTAACGCATGACCATATCGCGGGCAATGGAGGTGGCCCGCTCGAAGTCGTTGCTGGCACCCGTGGTCATCTGGTGCATGAAGACCTCTTCGGCAATCCGCCCACCAAACAGCATGCTGATCTGGTTGAGCATGAACTCCTTGTCGTAGCTGTAGCGGTCCTTCTCGGGCAAGCTCATGGTCACACCCAAGGCTCGGCCACGGGGAATGATGGTGACCTTGTGCACCGGATCGCACTTGGGCAGCAAATTGCCGATGAGGGCGTGCCCAGCTTCGTGGTAGGCCGTGTTGCGGCGCTCTTCCTCGGGCATGACCATGCTCTTGCGCTCAGGACCCATGAGAATCTTGTCTTTGGCTTTTTCGAAGTCAACCATTTCGACCACGCGGGCGTTGCGACGGGCGGCCATCAAAGCCGCTTCGTTGCACAAGTTGGCCAAGTCGGCACCACTCATGCCGGGCGTACCGCGGGCAATCACCGCCGCGTTCACGTCTTGGCCGATCGGGACCTTGCGCATGTGAACGTTCAGGATTTGCTCGCGACCACGGATGTCGGGCAAGGTCACATAGACCTGACGGTCAAAACGGCCGGGGCGCAACAAGGCCGCGTCCAGAATATCCGGGCGGTTGGTGGCCGCCACGACGATCACACCCAAATTGGTCTCAAAGCCATCCATCTCGACCAGCATCTGGTTGAGGGTTTGCTCGCGCTCGTCGTTGCCGCCACCCAAGCCTGCGCCACGCTGACGACCGACCGCGTCGATTTCGTCGATGAAGATGATGCAAGGCGCATTCTTTTTGGCGTTTTCGAACATGTCGCGAACACGGGAAGCACCCACGCCCACAAACATCTCGACAAAGTCAGAACCCGAAATGCTGAAAAAAGGCACTTTGGCTTCGCCAGCGATGCTTTTGGCCAGCAGGGTTTTACCGGTTCCGGGAGGCCCCACCAACAGCAAACCGCGGGGAATGCGACCGCCCAATTTCTGGAAGCGCTGAGGGTCCTTCAGGAAGTCGACCACCTCTTTGACTTCTTCCTTGGCTTCGTCACAACCAGCCACATCGGCAAACGTGGTGTTGTTGTTGTTTTCGTCCATCATGCGGGCCTTGGACTTGCCAAAACTGAACGC
>JBIKHW010000280.1:0-4624 GCA_044361935.1 Limnohabitans sp.
AGCGCGGCCCGGTAACCTTTGTCCGGGAAAGGGGCGTTGTAAGCGGACGTTTCTTGGGCCGTCATGGAGCGATTGCCCCGAGCAAACAATTTGCCCACATCGAACAGCGGCTGGCTTTGGCACCAAGCGCGCCAGGCCAGAAAACCCTCGCTCAAAGGCGCTTCTCCGGTGGCCAAGGTGGTGTTCATGACCAGCAGACCTTTGTATCGCTCGGGTGCAGCCATGGGCAAAGTCAGCCCCAAAATGCCGCCCCAGTCCTGCACCACCAGCACCACGCGTTGCAGGTCAAGCCGTTCGATCAAGTCGAGCAAGGACTGCCGATGCGTTTGAAAGCTGTGGAAACTGTCCTTCTTGGGCTTGTCGCTTTTGCCAAAACCGATCAGGTCAGGCGCCACTACGCGGTGCCCGGCCTCCAGCCAGATCGGGATCATCTTGCGGTAAAGGTAACTCCAGGCCGGGTTGCCGTGCAGGCACAGCCAAGTCAAAGGCGCGTTGGCGTCACCCTCGTCAAGGTAGTGCATGCGCAGCCCGGGGATGCTGGGCAGCTCGCTCACGTAGCGCGGCAGCCAGGGGTAATCGGGCAAACCGACAAACGCCTCATCGGGTGTACGCAAAGCGTCTTCTCTGAGCGGGTGAAGGTTCATTCTTTTGGGCCTGAAAAAATCTTTGAGCAACTGGCCGCATTCGGCGGCCAGCACACCGCCTGTGACCTGGGTTTGATGGTTCAGCTGTGGCTGCTCAAACAGGTTGAGGACCGAGCCAGCCACTCCGGTGCGCGGGTCGGTCGCACCAAACACCACACGGTCCACCCGCGCGTGCAGCATGGCGCCGCTGCACATGGCGCAAGGCTCCAGCGTCACATAAAGCGTGCAGCCGTCCAGCCGGTAATTGCCCAGCACCCGAGCCGCTTCACGCAGCGCCACCACCTCGGCATGCGCCGTAGGGTCGTGGCTGGCGATCGGGGCGTTGCGGCCTGTGGCGATCACCTGACCGTCCTTGACAACCACCGCGCCCACGGGCACCTCGCCAGCCGCAGCGGCCTCACGGGCTTGGTACAAGGCCAGGCGCATGCCCTGCTCGTCGGTCCAGCCGCTCATGCGTCGGCATCCTCTTCAATGTGAAAACGGTGCAAAAACCGATGAAGCACGGGCGCACCCAGCACACCCACACAAATCAAAGCCACAAAACCGCTGTAAAGCGCATAGCTGCCAGCAAACAACTTGCCTGCTGTGGTGAGCGGCTCGCCCACTGGCCCCATGCCCGACAAAATCATCGCCGCGCTCAGATAAGCATCGACCCAAGGCTGGCCTTCAATAGCGTGGTAACCCAGCATGCCCGCCGCCAAAGAAAGAACAATCAACAGCAAAGCTGTCCCTGCAGCACCAACCAATCGTCGGTGGTAGTCCGCCTGGGGGATCAAGGGCTTGCTGTAATGTTCGAACACGCTGCGTCATTTCTGAAAAAAGGGTTGTGGATTTCAAACCCGATGTGATCCACACAGCGGGGTTGCGCTTGAGCACTGGTCTGACCAACCGCAGATGCTGCAACCCTAACGGATTCGGACCAAGGCTGGGTATCCATCGGGGTGTTCAGGGCCGGGCTGGCTCCAGTCGCAGCAAAGCACCATCAGGGCCATCGCTCAGCAGATAAACCAAACCATCAGGTCCCATACGCACATCGCGGATACGACCTGCTTTACCGTGAAGCAAACGTTCTTCGCGCAGAACTTTCTCACCATCGAGCACCAGTCTTACCAGCATTTGGCCACGCAAAGCGCCCACCAACAAATCGCCTTGCCACTGTGGAAACTTTGAACCGCTGACAAAGGCCATGCCCGAAGGTGCTATCGATGGGACCCAAACATGCAAGGGCTGCACCATCCCGGGCTTGGTCTGGCCCTCGCCAATGCGCGTGCCCAAGCCGTAGTTGACCCCGTAGGTGATCACGGGCCAGCCGTAATTGAGACCCGAACGCATCACATTCACCTCGTCACCACCTTGGGGTCCGTGCTCGTGTGTCCACAAATCGCCCGTTTGGGGGTGCAAAGCCGCCCCTTGCATGTTGCGGTTACCCAAGGTCCATTTCTCGGGCAAGGCGCCAGTCCGCTTGACGAAAGGGTTGTCGCCGGGCACTCGACCATCATCGTGCAATCGAATGACCGAGCCTGCATGGTCATCCAGCTTTTGGGCGCGGTCTTTGTCGCCCCGGTCTCCTAGGGTCAAATAAAGCATGCCAGCTTTGTCGAACACAATGCGCCCACCAAAATGCTGGTTTGAACGGGTTTTGGGCTGCATGCTGAACAGAACCTGCACCTCGGTCATGCGCTGGCCTTGGAGTTTGCCCCGGGCCAAAGCCGTGCCCCAGCCGCCAGCGCCCGGCGCGTTATAGGCCCAATAAATCCAGCCGTTTTGTGCAAACTGCGGGTGCAATGCCACATCGAACAATCCGCCCTGTCCGCGTTCAACGACTTCTGGCAGGCCTTCGATGGCTTGAGGCAACAGCTTGAAATCTGGCCCCACCAAGCGCAACCGCCCTGCCCGTTCGGTGACCAGCATGCGCCCATCAGGCAAGAAAGCCACCGACCAAGGATTCTCAAGGCCAGTCACCAAGGTAACCAGCCTGAAAGCATGCGTTTCAGACACGATCACAGGTGACCTATCTTGTGCCCAAGCAGGCCACCAGGTGGCCAAGCTCCAAAGCAGGAGCAGATGCTGAATGCGGAAGCATCGAAAAAGTTGAACGTTCATGAAAACCTCCGTTCAGGGTTTCAGGGCGTTATTCCCACTCGATCGTCGCGGGTGGTTTACTCGACACGTCGTAGGTGACCCGGTTGATGCCGCGCACTTCATTGATGATGCGGCCCGAGACTTTCTTGAGCAGTGCATAGGGCAACTCGGCCCAATCGGCGGTCATGAAGTCGCTGGTTTGAACAGCACGAAGGGCCACCACATAGTCGTAGGTGCGGCCGTCGCCCATCACGCCCACGCTTTTCACGGGCAAGAACACTGTGAAGGCCTGACTGGTCAGGTCGTACCAAGTCTTGCCCGATTCATCGGTGAAATTGCGCAACTCTTCAATGAAGATCGCGTCGGCGCGGCGCAGCAGGTCGGCGTATTCTTTTTTGACCTCGCCCAAAATCCGCACGCCCAGTCCCGGGCCGGGGAATGGGTGGCGGTAGACCATCTCGCGGGGCAAGCCCAGCGCCACACCCAGTTCGCGCACTTCGTCTTTGAACAGTTCGCGCAATGGCTCCAGCAGCTTCAGGCCCAGCTGCTCTGGCAAGCCGCCCACGTTGTGGTGGCTCTTGATGGTGACGGCTTTCTTGCTCTTGGCGCCACCCGACTCGATCACGTCGGGATAAATCGTGCCTTGGGCCAAGAACGTCGCCCCCTTGTGTCCACTGTCACCGGCTTTCAACTTGGCCGCTTGTTCCTTGAACACATCGACAAACAAGCCGCCGATGATCTTGCGCTTGGCTTCGGGCTCGCTCACGCCCGCCAGCTTGCCCAAGAACAGGTCACTGGCATCCACGCGGATGACTTTCGCGTGCAACTTGCCAACGAACATCTCCATGACCATATCGCCCTCGTTCAGGCGAAGCAGGCCGTGGTCCACAAACACGCAGGTCAACTTGTCGCCGATAGCGCGGTGAATCAATGCCGCAGCCACCGAGGAATCCACGCCCCCCGACAGGCCCAATATGACTTCTTCGTCACCGACCTGCTCGCGGATTTTGGCGACGGCTTCTTCGATGTAGTCGCCCATGATCCAGTCTTGGCGGGCTTTGCAAATGTCCAGCACGAAACGATTGAGCAGCGCTTGGCCCTGCACCGTGTGCGTGACTTCAGGGTGAAACTGCACTGCGTAGAACTTGCGGGCCTCATCGGCCATGCCTGCAATCGGGCAAGCCGGGGTCGAAGCCATGACCTTGAAGCCAGGTGGCATGACTGTGACTTTGTCGCCATGGCTCATCCAGACCTTGAGCATGCCGTGGCCTTCTGGCGTGGCGAAGTCTTCAATGCCTTTGAGCAGTTCGGTGTGGCCGTGCGCGCGGACTTCGGCGTAGCCAAACTCGCGGGTGGTACCCGCTTCGACCTTGCCACCCAGTTGTTCGGCCATGGTCTGCATGCCGTAGCAAATGCCCAAAACCGGCAAGCCCAGCTCGAACACGGCGTCGGGCGCACGGTCATCGACTTCGTAAACGCTGGCGTGCGAACCCGACAAGATGATGCCTTTGAGGTTGCCGTCCTTGGCGTACTCGCGCACCCAATCACTGCTCACATCACAAGGATGCACTTCGCAAAACACATGCGCTTCACGCACACGGCGGGCAATCAGCTGGGTGACTTGGGAGCCGAAGTCGAGGATCAGGATCTTGGAGTGCTGCATGGCAGGCGCCGTTCTAAATAAATGAAAAGGCGTCTGGGGTGCAGACGCCTTGGTGATCAAGCGCAGATTTTAGTCGGCCCGGTAATTCGGCGCTTCCTTGGTGATCTGCACGTCGTGCACATGGCTTTCGCGGATACCGGCAGCGGTGATTTCCACAAACTGCGATTCGTTGTGCATGGCCTCAATCGTCGCGCACCCGCAGTAACCCATGCTGGCCCGCAAGCCGCCCGCCATT
>JBIKHW010000281.1:0-4575 GCA_044361935.1 Limnohabitans sp.
TCACAGAAGCATCGTCGGTGTCGGGGCCAGTCTGGTCGGAGTCGGCAGTGGCCACGTTGAGGATATAGCCGCCAGCATCGATCTCGGCTTGCGTCACCACATGAGTGCCAGTCCAAGTCCAGGTTTCGCCCACATCCAGTTCACCATCAGTGGAAGCCGCGTTGGCCACCAGAATTAAGTCGCTGATCATCGGGTCAGTCACCGTCACACCCGTCAGCATCTGGTTGCCGGTGTTTTGCACGGTGATGGTGTAGCTGATGACTTCACCCACCACGTTGGCGGTACCGCCGGGGACTGTGGCATCTTTGACGATGTTGAGCTCAGGCATCAGCTGCTGGTTGCCAAAATCCACATCCATGAATTTGGGGGACATGGCAGTGATCACAATGCCTTGAGGGTTCGGTGTGGTTTGCACCCAACCCGTTTGCTGGACTTCGCGCACCACATAGGCGTCGTTATCAGGGTCCGTTGGATCGGCATCGGGTGTGACCGAGAAGCTGTAACGGCCTTGGGCATCTGTGACGGTGGAGCGCTCGCCAGCGTCCAGTACGCCATCGGCATCTTTGTCCAGGAAGATGACCCAGTTGGCCATGCTGACTTCGTCGTCGGCTGTGCCTGCAACATTGTCGATGCCATCGGCATCCCGCGCGCCGTTACCGTCCATGTCATTGAACTTCATGCCGCTGATTTCGCCATCGATGATGGCCGAGGGCATGAGCTGGATGGATGTAGCCCCTTTGCCGCCGATGTCCACGGTGGTCTGCAGCGATCCACCGCTCCAGGCTGTGGCGCCCAGAGTGGGTCCAAAGCCTTGGGCGGGCACATCACCGGGTGCTGCAATCATCAGGCCGTACTGGATTTCGGCACCACCGTTTTGTGTGGTGGAGCCGGTGTAAGTGAAGGTGATGGTGACTTGGCCATCCATCGTGCCCGCCCCCCGATTGATGTAGGTGACGTCACTCACACCAGTGATGTTGGCATTGACCGTCTGGAAGCCACCTTGCATGCCGCCGCCATTGGTAAAACTGCCGTCGATCGATGTCGAGGAACCCGCAAAGTTGCTGGGGTCGCGGTCCACATCGGGCGAGGTCATAAACAAAAAGCCACCGGCGTTGGTGTTGGCCTGGTAGTAGTTGTAGGTCACATTGAAGGAGTAGCTCTGACCGTTGACCAGCGGTTGGCTGTTGCTGGCTTTGTAATAGAAGACGTGGGGAACGACTTCGCCTTCGAAGTAATTCGATTTGCTGTCGGACAGGATGTTGTTGTTCCATTCTGCGGATGTGCCCTGCGCAGCATCGCCATCTGCCCAGTGTTGGTAAACCTTGCTGACATTGGGCGTTGGCGGTGGGGCGGCCAGTGCTGTGCCTGTCAACTGCGCAGAGCTGCTTGCTGTCGATTCGTTACTTGCCGTATCGGTCGACACAGCTTGCTTGCTGGCCCTGCTGTGAGACAAGCTTGCGGCGTTGTCTTGACTGCTCAATGCATTCATCTGACCGTACAGCGTGCTCGCTTCAGTGCTGCTGTCATCGTTGAATTTTTCCTTAGAAGACGAATTTTTCGAAGAAGTGCTTTTCTTAGCCATGGTGAACTCCAGTTGCCAACCATTTGCATGGCCGACGTGTGTTGATTTGCTTCCCCATAAGGGAGCTGCAAACTTCTGATTTGCAGCCCAACCATGGTGCTTTCAGTTTTGCTGATACGCCATCCAGCAATATGTTTGTTTTGACTGTCCTGTTGGCCTATCCCTGTGATAGGTATCGATGGAGGTGCTTGAGGGCGCGATTTTGGCCAACACCCGTTTGTGTATAGACCGTATGGTCACTACAAACTAACCTTTGGATCAATCGACTTGGTTCGATGATTGCCCGAGCATGAGTCCATGGCCTTGCTGCAATGGTTGCGGCGGCATCTGAAAATGGAGTAAGTCATGTGGACCTCATTGCAAACCGCCAAAGCTCGTCCATCCCAATTGGTGAGCCATCATGAACTGCAAGCCCTGATGGCTGATCCGGACGATGCGTTGAACAATCCATACGCCCAGTCCCTGCCCGTGCGAGATGGATGGCCTAAAAATCTCCCTCGTAATCTGATTCTTGCGGCATTGTCTGAGCACAACTATGACGCCGTGAAGGGCAGTCTGGAAGTGGTCAATCTGAGCGCTGGACAGGTCATTTATGAGAGCGGTAGCGCTTTGCAGCATGTTTACTTTCCCACCACCTGCACGGCCTCCTTGTTGTCGAGCACTTTGGATGGAGAAACGGTGGAGGTGGCCTTGACCGGCCCCAATGGCTTCATCGGTGTGCCCCTTGTTTTGGGTGCAACATCCATGGAAAACAGTGTTCAGGTTCAGTGTGCCGGTCAGGCTTATCGCATGTCGGCTGACCGCTTTTTGAGTTGGTTGCGTGGCAGCGAACAGCTCCAGCAGTTGGCCATGAGTTATGTGCAGTCTTTGTTGATGCAAATGGCTCAGAGCATTGTGTGCAGTCGTCACCACTCGGTCAGCGAACGGCTCAGTCAGTGGATGCTTCGCAATTCGGACGGGGTGCGCAGCCTTGAGTTGGTGGTGACCCACGAGACCATTGCCAACATGCTCGGTGTCCGGCGTGAGTCGGTCACGCAGGCGGCAGGTCGATTGCAGTCTGCTGGATGGATTCGCAACACGCGTGGAAAAATCACCATTCGGGACCGATCGGGCCTGCTGCAATCGGTGTGCGAGTGCTATGCCCGTATCCAGGATGATTCAGCACACTACACGCACCGCTTGGGTCAGTTGTCTGAACGCCTCAGTTACAACGGTGCTCAATACGTCATGCATCTGGATACAGAGTCGGTGCACCAGGGGCAGCAGGATTTGCAAAAGTATGTGGATGTCTATGACTTTGCACCCGTGGGCTTTGTGACGCTCAATACCCAGGGCTTGGTAACGCAAACCAATTTGTCTGCGGCCATCATGCTCGACATTCAGCGTTCGCAGAGCCAATACAAGCCGTTCGTTGGGTTCTTGGATGGGCCCTCGCGGAGTGTTTTCATGGATTTTCACCAGGAAGTGTTGAGTGGGCAATGTCGCCGGTTTTGTGTGGTGAGCATGCCTGCGACAGCGCACAGATCGGCCATGACACTGCGCATTGATGCCACGGCGGACGAGTCAGGCGAGGAGAACCGCATGGTGTTGATCGATTTGGGGGCGGGACACCAGAACCCAGGGCCTCATGACGTGCACTTGGCATCGGCTTGGCAGTTCGGGACCACTTCCACGCCCGCGATGGGTGTTCTCAAGACTTGAAGAGCTGTCTGGGTCTTTGTGCGGCCGTCATGCCCGATGGTGGGGCAGCGTCTAAGATAGCGGCATGAAAAACCGCCAAATTGCCTCCTTCAACGTCAGCGCCATCGGCTTGGGCTGCATGAACCTCAGCCATGCCTATGGTGCGCCCGTTTCGGCCCAACAGGGCGAACGCGTGCTGCTCACCGCCTTGGACCAAGGCGTGACTTTTTTCGACACCGCCGCTTTGTATGGCTTTGGCGCCAACGAGACGCTGGTGGGCCAGGTGATGAAGCCGCACCGCAACCGTTTCACGCTGGCCAGCAAGTGCGGCATGCAGGGCGTGGAACAAAACGACGGCAGCAAAGTGCGTGTCATCGACGGCCGCCCCGAGACCCTCAAGAAAACCTGCGAAGACGCGCTGCGCCGCTTGCAGACCGATGTGATTGACTTGTATTACCTGCACCGCTGGGACAAAAAAGTGCCCATCGAAGACAGCATGGGCGCACTGAGCGACTTGGTGCGCCAAGGCAAGATCCAGACCATTGGCTTGTCAGAGGTGTCGGCCAGCACGCTGCGCAAAGCGCATGCGGTGCACCCGATTGCAGCGGTTCAAACCGAATATTCTCTGTGGACCCGCAACCCCGAGATTGCTGTTCTGCAGGCTTGCCGTGAGTTGGGCGTGGCCTTTGTGGCTTTCAGCCCGGTGGCTCGTGGCTTTTTGTGTGGCGCGGCTTTGGATGTGTCCGGGTTTGATGCCAAGGACATCCGCCGCAGCATGCCGCGTTTCACACCCGAGAACTACGCCGCCAACCTGAAGCTCTTGCCCGCTTACCATGCGCTTGCGCAAGAGGCCGGCTGCAGCCCCTCGCAGCTGGCACTGGCCTGGCTGCTGCACCAGGGCGAAGACATCATCCCGATCCCCGGCACCACCTCGGTGGACCACCTGCTCGATGACCTGGCGGCGGTGGATGTGCAGCTCGATGCCGGTCTGCTGGTACGGCTTGACGCCCTGATCAACCAGAACACGGTGGCCGGTAACCGCTACAGCGCGCAGGCTAACAGCGAGGTGGATACCGAGGTGTTTGGCTGAGTGATCGGACGTACTTTGCTTGATCTTTGTAAAACGCGGCGGATTCAAAAGTGAAGTGCAACACCTGCCAACCCTTTAAGGTCCGCAGATGCAAATCACGCCACTCAAGCACTACAAACAGATCCAACCCGAAGAGCGTGTGACCCTGGCCAGTCTCCATTTTCAGAAGTTCACCGTGCGAGAGATTGCACGAACCCTTGGTCGTTCGCCCAGCACCATCACG
>JBIKHW010000042.1:0-14754 GCA_044361935.1 Limnohabitans sp.
CAAAAATACCCCTGCCTTCGGGCACGTAGGCGATGCCCAGTTGTGCCACTTCAAAGGTGGGGCGGCCGTTCATGCGTTGGCCTTTGATGTCCACCGTGCCTGTGCGCGGCGGCACGATGCCCATGAGGGTTTTGAGCAAGGTGCTTTTGCCCATGCCGTTGCGGCCCATGAGGCCAATCGTTTCGCCCCGGCCGACAGAAAAGTTCACGCCGCGCAGGATGTGGCTCGCGCCGTAATAGGTGTTCAGGTCTTGGGCTTGGATCAACAAATCGCTCATCTCAATGTTCCTCACCCAGATAAGCGGCCTGCACACCGGCATCGGCCCGCACCGCCACAGGCGTGTCGCTCGCAATCACTTGTCCGTTGACCATCACCGTCAGATGATCGGC
Organism: Limnohabitans sp.; assembly: GCA_044361935.1. Taxonomy (GTDB): domain Bacteria; phylum Pseudomonadota; class Gammaproteobacteria; order Burkholderiales; family Burkholderiaceae_C; genus Limnohabitans_A. The sequence continues at coordinate 390 of JBIKHW010000042.1, forward strand.
CAGCGTGAACACGGCATCCATGTCGTGCTCCACCAGCAAGATGGCGTGTTCATTTTTGAGGCGAAGCAGCAGCTGTACCATGCGCTCGGCCTCGGCCTGGCCCATGCCGGCCAAGGGCTCGTCGAGCAACAGCACCCGGGGCTCGGTGGCCAGGGTCATGGCGATTTCGAGCTGGCGTTGCTCGCCGTGGCTGGTGGCCCCGGCTTGGGCGTGACGGCGGGCTTGCAAGCCTGCCAATTCGATGGCGCGTTCGGCCCGAGCATTCACGGCCTGCATGCTGGTTGAGGGCATGAGCCAGCCCAGCGGGTTGAAGGGCGAGGGCTGCGCCCGCGATTGCGCTGCCAGGCGCACGTTGTCCCACACCGTGAAGGTGCTGAAGATGTTGGTCTTTTGGTAGCTGCGGCCCAGGCCCTGACGCGAGATTCTTTCGGGGGTCCAGCCAGTGATGGTGTGATCACCCAAGGTGATGCTGCCGCTGGTGGGGGGCAGATCGCCCGAGAGCAAGTTGGCCAGCGTGGACTTGCCGGCGCCGTTGGGTCCAATCACCGCGTGGATCTGGCCGAGCCACAAATCCAGCGAGACTTCGTTCACGGCCGCCAAGCCGCCAAAGCGTTTGGTCAAGCCACGGGCGGACATCAAGACTTGGTGGTCAGTCATGGCCTGCCTCCTTAGTCGTTTTGCTGCCGAAAGCTCGGTTGATCAGGCCCAAAATACCTTTGGGTGCAAAAATGATCAAAGCCACGATGAACAGGCCCATCCACATCTGCCAGTGCTTGCCGGATTTGAAGCCGCCCACATCGGGCAGGTCTTTGAAAAGGTGCAGCAAATACTCAAAGCTGAAGGCGCCCACAATGGCCCCCGCAAAATTGCCCATGCCGCCCAAAATCACCATCATGATGGCGTGCGCACTGAGGTGAAAGCCCATGAGCTCAGGGTTCACAAAGCCGGTTTGCGCCGCGAACAAATAGCCCGCCAGACCTGCCAAGGCCCCAGCCAGCGTGAAGGCTGCCAGCTTGTGGCTGAAGGTATTGAAGCCCAGCGCCCGCATGCGGTGCTCGTTCACGCGGATACCTGACAGCGCCCGGCCAAAGGGGCTCCAGAGCAGGCGGCGCAAAAACACATACACCGCCAGCAAGCAGCCCAGCGTGAAGTAATAAAACACCCGCTTGTTTTCCAGATCGATGATGCCCGCATCGGGGCGGAAGTTCAGGAACAAACCGTCCGAGCCGCCCAGCGCCTTGTTGTCAAAGAAGATGTAAAAAATCATCTGTGCAAACGCCATGGTCACCATGATGAAATAGATGCCGTGTGTGCGCACCACCAAAAAACCGATGACCAAAGCCGCCAGCGCAGAGCCACCCACGGCCAGCGGCAAGCTGGTGTACAGACTGATGGCTTCGTTTTGGGGCGTGACAAAAGCCAGTACATAACCGGCCAAACCAAAGTAGGCGGCATGGCCCAGAGACACCAGGCCCGTGACCCCTTGCAGCAAGTCGAGGCTCATGGCGAAGATGGCCAAGATCATCATGCGCACGACCATGGCCGTGTAAAAGTCAGACCCGACAAAGGGAAAGGCGGCGAGCGCCAAAAAGCCCAGCACCATCAGCAGCTGGATGCTGCGCGGCAGGGTTTCGATGTGAATTTGGGGCATGCTCATGTTGTTTGTCTCGACGTCATTGCTTGAACAGGCCTTCGGGTTTGTACAGCAGCACAGCGGCCATCAGCACATACACCAGCATGCCCGAGGCCTGTGGCAAGAGCACCTTGCCAAAGGTGTCGACCAGGCCGACCAGCAGGGCGGCGATCAAAGCGCCGCGCACCGAGCCGATGCCGCCAATGACCACCACCACAAAGCACATGATCAAGACTTGTGAGCCCATGTTGGGGTAGACGCTGGACACAGGCGCGGCGATCATGCCCGCGATCGAGGCCAGGCCAATGCCCAAAGCAAACACCACCGAGTGGATGAGTTTGATGTTGACGCCCAGCGACTCGGTCATCTCGCGGTTAAAAGCACCGGCACGGATTTTCATGCCCAAGCGGGTTTTGGAGATCAGCAAATACAGACCCAAAGCCAGCACCAGGCACACGCCCGACATGAACAGGCGATATACCGGGTAGGACAAGTTCTCGGTCAGGGGAATGGACGCGGCCAGCAACTCGGGCACAGGCAGGCCGTGCACATCGTCGCCCCAAATCATGGAGCGCAGCTCTTCAAACACGTAAATCAATCCAAACGTGAGCAGCACTTGGTCCAGGTGATCGCGGTGGTAGAAGTGTCGAAACAGCAAACGCTCAATCAATAAGCCAAAGGCCACCGACAAGGCTGTGCCCACGATGATGGCCAGCGTGAAGCTGCCCAACTGCGCGGCGAGTGACCAAGCCAGGTAAGCCCCCAGCATGTAAAAACTGCCGTGCGCCAAATTCACTACCCCCATGATGCCGAAGATCAGCGTCAGGCCCGCAGCCAGCATGAACAGCAGCAGCCCGTACTGGACGCTGTTGAGCAGCTGGATCAAAAAATTCACAAAGTCCATGGGTTTTGCGTTTGGCGTTGAACGTTAAGGGTTGGGCGTTGAACCTTGTGCGATTTGAGAACAGGAGGTATTGGTCTGCTCAGATCAACACAAAATCCGAATAATCGGCACAAAAACGGCGGACCGAAATCCGCCGTGGCACAGCTGGAATGGCCGAAGCATGGGATGCACCCCAGATTCGGCACCTGCCTCTTACATTCGGCAGCCCGCGCCCGAGTCGGCCAAGGCCTTGGCTGCAATGCCGATCACTTTGTTCTCTTTGTTGGAGACTTCGCGCAGGTACATGTCCTGGATCGGGTTGTGCGATTTGCTCATAGTCCACTTGCCGCGAGGGCTGTCGATCACGGCGCTTTGCATGGCTTTGATCATGTTGGCTTTCTGGCTGACATCGCCCTTGACGGCATTGGCGCCTTGCACCAGCAGCAAGCCGGTGTCGTAGCCTTGCACGGCGTACACGTCGGGTTGCAGCTTGAAGGTCTTGGCATAGTTCAGACGGAAGTCCTTGTTGCGCTTTGTCTCAATACCATCACCATAGTGCAGGGTGGTCAAGACACCGTCGGCCGCTGGTCCTGCGGCTTCGAGCACGCCTTCGGTTAGGAAGCCCGAGCCGTACAGAGGAATCTTGCCCTTGAGGCCCGCAGCGGCGTAGTCGCGCAAAAACTTGGCTGCGCCGCCGCCTGCAAAGAAGCAAGCCACAGCGTCGGGCTTGAGCGCGGCGATTTCGGTCAGCAGGGCTTGGAACTCGACGTTGGGGAAGGGCAGGCCCAATTCCTTGATGATGGTGCCACCTGCCTTGGTGTAGCTTTCTTTGAAGCCTTCAAAAGCTTCGTCGCCAGCGGCGTATTTCCAGGTGATCCAGACCGCCTTTTTGTGGCCGCGCTTGACCATGGCTTCGCCCAGCGCCATGGTGGGCTGGCTGTTGGAGAAGCTGGTGCGGAACACATTAGGGGCGCACTGGGCGCGGGTGGCGATGTGCACGCCAGCGTTGGGGATCAGGTTGATCACGCCGCTTTCGCGGGCCACGCGGTGTATGCCCATTTGCACGCCAGAGTGCACGGTGCCAATCAGCACGTCCACTTTGTCGCGCTGCACCAGTTTGTTGGCGTTTTCAATCGCTTTGGAGGGCTCAGACTCGTCGTCCACCTTGAACCACTCGATCTCGCGACCGCCGAGCTTGCCGCCTTGCTCGTTGATGGCCATGCGCACGCCGTTTTCAATGGCCACGCCCAATTGGGCAAAGGTGCCGGTGTAGGGCAGCATCAGGCCCACGCGGATTTTGCCGCTTTGGGCCAAGGCGCTTTGGGGGACCAGTAGGCCGCTGGATGTAGCACCCAGCAAGGCTGCGCCTTGGGTCAGGATTTGACGGCGTGAAGAAGTCTGGCTCATTGTTGTCTCCATACAGGGTAATGAAACTCCAGTCCGGCAGCCGATGGGCGTCCGGACAAGAAAATCATTATGGGTCATTTATCCGCCCTAATCGTCGCCGCTGTATCCGAGAAAACCCGAACACCCGATCCGAGTGCAACCGGGGTGTGGGGGTGTGCGTTCACCGCAAAACTTGCCCGCCTGCGTACTCGGCCCGCTGGACCAGCTCGATCTTGTAGCCATCGGGGTCGGTCACAAAAGCGATCACGGTGCCGCCGCCTTTGACAGGGCCTGCCTCGCGTGTCACGTTCCCGCCAGCAGCTTTGATCTTTTCTCAGGCGGCATACCACCGACGGCCGCATGAGCGGCGCCTCGGGCAAAGTGCCTGCCGCCATCCAGTCTCGCCCGAAGCCGTAGCCGGTGGTCCGCTGGCCAAGGTGCTGGATGGTGACCTGATTCGATTGGATGGCGTGACGGGCACCCTGCTAGTGCTGGTGAGCGAGGCCGAATAGGCCGCCCGCCCACTGGTCCAAATGCCTGCCGAGCTGCGTGCCGCCAACGGCGTGGGCATGGGCCGTGAACTGTTCTTGCTCGCCGGTGGCATCCGCATGCTGGAGATCACCTTGCGCACGCCGCAGGCCTTGGCCTGCATGGAAGCGATTGCCAACGAAGTTGAAGGCGCGGTGGTGGGGGCAGGCACGGTGCGCAGCCCGCAAGACGCCGCCGCCGTCAAAGCGGGGGCCCCTTTTGCCGTGAGCCCAGGTTACACCCCAGCGGTGGGGCAAGCCTGCAAAGACTTGGGTCTGCCCTTGCTGCCTGGTGTGGCCACCGGCAGCGAAATCATGATGGCGCAAGAGGGCGGCTACACCGAACTCAAATTCTTCCCCGCCATGCAAGCGGGCGGCCCGGGCATGCTCAAGGCCTGGAGCGGCCCGTTCTTTGATGTGAAGTTCTGCCCCACGGGCGGCGTGACACCGCAAAACGCGATCGACTTGTTGGCTCTGCCCAACGTGGCCTGCGTGGGCGGTTCGTCGCTGGTGCCTGCGGATGCCTTGGCCCAAGGCGACTCGGCACGCATCCAAGCGCTGGCGCGTGAAGCGACTCAGTTGCCGCGCTGAGTTGTGAAGGGCGCAGAAGGTGTTCCCGATCAGAGCCTGATCAGCGCACCGCCCACCCGCCCGACATCGGGAACACCTGCCCGACAAAGCAACTGGCAGCGTTGCTGCACAGGTAGGCCACAAAGCGGGCGTCTTCTTCGGCTTTGACCAAGCGGCCCAGCGGCACTTCGCGTTTGAGGCGTTCCTGAAAACGCGGGTTGGCCTGCACCTCGGGTGGGAAGTAGGTGGGGTTGTCGACAAAGTTTTGCGCCACGGCATTGAGCTGGATGTTGTCGGGGGCCAGCTCCACACCGGCTGCCTGCACATAGGCCAGCTGCGCACCCCTTGCCGCGCTGTAAGTGGCGGCCCGCTTCATGCCGCGCAAGGCCGAAGCGCTGCCCATCACCACGATCTTGCCGCCGCCCCGGGCCTTCATGCCCGGCACCACCGCCCGCACCAAACGCGGCAGCGGGTCGACCATCACCTCAAACACCTGCCGCCACTCGGCTTCGTCAATTTGGGTGACGGGTGTGGACGGTGCGGGCAGCGCCAGGTTGATGACCAGCGCATCCAGTGGCCCAGCCGCCTCAATCACGGCTTGTGCGTCTTGTGGGGCAGTGAGCAGGCGGGCGTCGGCGATCACTTCGGCGCCACAGGCCCTTAACTCGTGGCACAGGGCGGGTCCCATGAAGTCTTGGGACTGTGTGACCAGGATGCGTTGTCCACTCAGGTCGATCATGTGAGGGCTCTAGAAATGGGCGCTGTGGGCTCAGAGGTTCGCGTATTGCGGCCGTTGAATCAACTCAATCTTGTAACCATCGGGGTCGGTCACAAAAGCGATCACGGTGGTGCCACCCTTGACCGGACCCGCCTCGCGTGTCACCTTGCCACCAGCAGCCTTGATTTTGTCGCAGGCGGCATACACGTCGGGCACACCCAGAGCGATGTGGCCATAGGCCGTACCCATCTCGTAACTTTCCACACCCCAGTTGTAGGTCAGCTCGATTTCGGCATGGTCCGGGTTGGTGCCGTAGCCGACAAAGGCCAGCGAGTATTTGTACTCGGGGTTTTCTGAAGTGCGTTGCAGCGTCATGCCCAGCACCTGGGTGTAGAAGTCGATCGAGCGTTGCAGGTTGCCCACGCGCAGCATGGTGTGAAGGAGTCTCATGGTTTGTTTCCAGTAGGGGAGGGCATGTCAAAAACTAAGCAAGCGGTGCTGGCATGGGCGTACAGGGTGCCATCAGGCCCGACCAGCCGGGCTTCGGCCGTGGCCAGTTGGCGGCCGCAGTGCACCACTTGGCCAATGGCCCGCACGCGCTGCACTTTGGGGGTGAGGGCCTTGACGAGTTTGACGCTCAAGTCGGCCGTGGTGTAGCCGCGACCGGGCGGCATCATGGTGTGCACGGCGCAGCCCAGGGCCGAGTCGAGCAAGGTGGCAAACCAGCCGCCGTGCACGGTGCCCAGCGGGTTCATGTGGTTCAGTCCAGGTGCTCCCTGAAAAATCGCTTGGCCTTCACTGACTTCGATCAGCGTGAAGTCCAGTGTTTGGCGATGCTGGCATAAGGCAGCTCGCCGCTCAGCAGCCCTTGCATGACTTCGAGGCCGGTTTTTCCCGCGACTTGGTCAGGTCGGGCCACGCCGGGGCCAGCGCCTGCATCCAGGCGCTGGCGCACCACTTTTTCTTCGGCCAGCCAGGTGTCGAGCAGGGAATCGCGTGTGTCGGTTGGGTTGCTCATCAAAAACGGTTTCTTTCAGACAGGAACGGTGTAATTGAGTGCCATGCGCCCGCCATCCACCGTGACGATTTCACCGGTGATGTAGCTGGCTGCATCGCTGGCCAAAAATGCCACCACCTTGGCCACCTCGTCGGGCTCGCCCAGGCGTTTCATGGGCGTGCGCATCATGATTTTTTTCTCGGCCGCTTCGCTGGTCAGCACCGCCTGGCGGGCCAGTTCGGTGGCGATCGTCCCGGGGGCCACCGCGTTCACGCGGATGCCAAAGTCGGCCAGCGCCAAAGACATGGCGCGGGTCAGCTGGTTGATGCCGCCCTTGCTCACGTTGTAGCTGGCGATGTTGGGGATGGCCAGCACCGCGTTGACCGAGCTCATGTTGACGATCGAGCCACCCCCGGTGCTCTTCATGGCACGGGCGGCGGCCTGACCCATCAAAAACGAGCCCTTGATGTTCACGTTGATCACCGCATCAAAGTCTTCTTCGGTCACGTCCAGAAAATCAGCCGCCCGGAAAATGCCCGCGTTGTTGACCAGCACGTCAATCCGGCCAAAGGCCTGCAGCACATGGTCCACCAGCGCGTCGACATCGGCTTTGCGCGAGACGTCGCAGGCCATAAAACCTGCACTGTGGCCCGCACTGCGCAATTCGGCGGCCACGGCCGCGCCGCGTTCGCTGTTCACATCGGCCAGCACCACATGGGCGGCTTCGGCGGCAAAGCGGCGGGCACAGGCCTCGCCAATGCCGTTGGCCGCCCCGGTGACGATGACCACGCGGCCTTGCAGGCCAAAAGAGAGGTTGTTGGACAGGGTAGGGGGTGTGGGCATGCTCAAGTCTCCTGGCGGTTGCTTCCAATTTGGGGGCCATGCTGCCACAGTCTGGCGTGGTGGTCTGTCACATGCAAGCGGGAGCGGCGACAATGCGGGCATCGCCCCCAAAGGCATCGTCCAGGAATTTCCCCTTCATGACCCCTTCGTCCCCCGGCGCTGCCCAGCGTTCCGCCCCCGATTTGTGTGAACCCTGTGCTGGCATCCAGCAGCACTGGCGCAAAGCCCCCGGCCACGCCGAACTGGTGCAAGGCACCCACCACCGCGAAGACCGTGGCAACGGCCAAGCCAGTTTCACCCGCTACCGCTGCGACCGCTGCGGCGCAGCCTGGGAATACGAAAACAACAAAGCCAACCAGCACGCAGGCTGGGCCTTGCTTGCGCACTGAAGCCGCTGCATGAAAGCACCACCGAGGCTGCAGACCCTTGTCGCAGAGGGCCTGATCGACACCGTGGTGCGCCAGCTCATGAGTGGCAAAGAAGCCATGGTGTTTGTGGTGCGCTGCGGTGACGAGACCCGCTGCGCCAAGATTTACAAAGAGGCCACGCACCGCAGTTTTCGGCAAGCGGTGGACTACACCGAAAACCGCAAGGTCAAGAACTCGCGTTCGGCCCGCGCCATGGCCAAGGGCAGCAAGTTTGGCCGTCAAGAACAAGAAGCCGCCTGGCAAAGCGCCGAGGTCGACGCCCTGTACCGCCTGGCCGCAGCGGGCGTGCGTGTGCCCCGACCGTTCAACTTTTTTGACGGTGTGCTGCTCATGGAGCTGGTGACCGACGCCCATGGCGACGCAGCGCCACGCCTGAACGATGTGGCCTTCACCCCCGCGCAAGCCCTGCAGCACCACACCACCCTGATTGGCGAGGTGGTGCGCATGTTGTGCGCGGGTGTGGTGCACGGCGACTTGTCGGAGTTCAATATTTTGTTGGCGCACATTCCCGGCGAGGGCGACCTGCCCGGCGTGGACGAGCCCGTCATCATCGACCTGCCCCAAGCGGTGGATGCGGCTGGCAACAACCACGCCCAGCGCATGCTGATGCGCGATGTGGGCAATTTGCGCGACTTTTTTGGGCAGTTCGTCCCCGACTTGCGTCAGACCGAGTACGGCCCTGAAATCTGGAGCCTGTACCAAGCGGGTCTGCTGAGCAACGAGACCCCGCTCACAGGTCGGTTTGAGCGCTCGGCGGCCGATGTGGACATGCAGGCGGTGTTGCGCGAGATCGACGATGCACGCGACGAAGAAGCGGCCCGCCGACTGCGCATGGCCACGCCCTCAATCTGATGTCTGCGCCGACCCTGAAACTGCCCCACGCCGTCTCGCGCTTGCGCACCGAGCGCCTGGCCCGCAGCGCCAAGCCCTTTTTGGCCCGCGGCGGCATCAAAGGCGAGCGCTGCCCCGGCTGCCGCCTGGTGCCCAGCCACTGCATCTGCGCCTTGCACCCAGAGGTGCCCGCGCCAGTGGGCATGTGTTTGATCATGGCCGACATCGAACCCCTCAAACCCAGCAACACTGGCTGGCTGATCGCCGATGTGGTGCCCGACACCTTTGCCTTTGGCTGGGCCCGTACCGAGGTGGACCCGGCCTTGCTGGCGCTGCTGGCCGATCCGCAGTGGCAGGCTTTTGTGGTGTTCCCGGGAGAGTTTGTGGCGCCAGAGCGTGTGGTGGGCGACTTGCCTTATCTGCCCACCGGTCAGCGCCCGCTGTTCATCCTGCTCGACGCCACCTGGCCCGAAGCCCGCAAGATGTTCCGAAAAAGCCCTTACCTCAACCGCTTGCCGGTGCTCAGCTTGGCCCCTGAACAGGTTTCGCGCTACCAACTGCGCCGCTCCAAACGCGATGACCACTTTTGCACCAGCGAAGTGGCATCGCTGTGTCTGGAACTGGCGGGCGAGCCGCATGCAGCCGACACCCTGCAGGCTTATCTGGACGTCTACACCCACCACTACCTGCAGGCCAAACACCAGCTGCCGCCCGACTTGCAAGGGCCAGCGCACGAGCGCTGGCAGGGTTTGAAAAAGTCTTGAGCCGACCAGGCCGTTCGGTATCCGCTACGATGGCATTTCAATAATTTCGCCCGGCAACGGGTCTATGAGGAGAGGGCAATGTTCAGTCATGTGATGGTGGGTGTGAAAGATCTGGAAGTGTCTAAAAAGTTTTATGACGCCGTGTTGGGCACCTTGGGTTACGGCCCAGGCGTGGCCAACAACAACCGTTATTTCTACCGCAGCCCCACGGGCACTTTTGGCATCACCACGCCCATCAACGGCGAGCCCGCTTGCCACGGCAACGGCAGCACCATTGGTTTTGCCGTCAAATCCCCTGAGCAGGGCGAAGCCTTTCACGCGGCGGGTGTGGCCAATGGCGGTGTCACCTGCGAAAACCCACCTGGCTTTCGCGAAGGCCCCGCAGGCAAGCTCTACCTGGCCTACCTGCGCGACCCCGATGGCAACAAAATCTGTGCCTTGCACCGTCCTGCTTGATCTTTTGGTTTTTTGAAAAGGAGCGGATGTGCCACACGTCGCCAACCCCTACGCCGTGAACGTCTCGCGCACCGTCGAACGCCTGGTCACCGGCCAGGCCACCTCGGATGGCGCGGGCGTCAAGCTCAGCCGCATCCTCACGCAAGACCTGCAGCACCGGCTCGACCCGTTTTTGATGCTGGACGCCTTTGGCAGCGACAAACCCGACGACTACATCGCCGGGTTTCCGGACCACCCACACCGGGGGTTTGAAACCGTGACCTACATGATCGCCGGGCGCATGCTGCACCGCGACAGCGCAGGCAACGAAGGTCTGTTGCAAAACGGCGGTGTGCAATGGATGACCGCTGGCCAGGGCGTGATCCACTCCGAAATCCCCCAGCAAGCCGATGGCGTGATGGAGGGCTTTCAGCTGTGGCTGAACCTGCACAGCTCCGAGAAGATGAACGCGCCTTGGTACCGTGATTTTCAAAACGATCAACTGCCTCAATTCCAGACGCCTGCAGGCGTGGCCGTGACGGTCATTGCCGGGGGCAGCCACGGCGTGATTGGTGCGGTGAGCCGCGACATCACCCAACCGGTGTTTCTGGATGTGCTCATGCCAGAGGGCGCACGTTTTGAGCAAACTCTGCCCGCTGGACACAACGCCTTTGTGTACGTGTACCGGGGCGAGGTGCGCATTGCTGGCCAAGCCGTGCCCTTGCAGCGCATGGCCATTTTGAAAAACACACCCGAGGCCGATGGGGTGGTGATCGAAGCCAGCGCCGACGCCAAACTGATTTTGGTGGCGGGCCAACCGCTCAAAGAACCCATCGTGCAATACGGCCCCTTTGTGATGAACACCAAGGAAGAAATCTACCAGGCCTTGCAGGATTTCCGGGACGGACGGCTGGGCGAGAGGGCCTGAGCTTCTTTTATGTCACCTCGGACTTGAGTTCCATTTTTGTCACCCCGGACTTGATCCGGGGTCCATGGTTTTCCAGCATGGATGCCGGATCAAGTCCGGCATGACATGGGGTTGGCTATGCCAAGGGGTTTGCTGGGACGTGGTTTTGCTGATGGATGTGTGGGGTGTTGAGACAAGTTCAGTGGCTCAGTCCTTGAAAGCCCGCACAAACGCTTGCGCCTGCTGTTGAACCGCTTGCGCCGATTTCCCCGGCGCGTACAAAGCCGAACCCAAACCAAAGCCACTGGCCCCGGCGGCCAGGTATGCGGCCATGTTGTCGGGCGTGATGCCGCCCACCGGCATCAAGGGAGCTGTTTTAGGCAGCACCGCCCGCAGCGCTTTCACCGTGGCGGGTGTGATCATTTCGGCCGGGAACAGTTTGAGGCCGTGTGCGCCCGCATCGAGTGAGGCAAAGGCTTCGGTGGGTGTGGCCACACCGGGCAGCACCACCATGTTCAGCGCCAAGGCCTGCGCCACCACGGCGGGGTTGAAGTTGGGGGCCACGACCAAACGGCCGCCCGCAGCGTGCACGTCGTTGACCTGCTGCACGTTCAGCACCGTGCCTGCGCCGATCAGGGTTTGCGGAAATTGCCGGGTCAGCTCGGCGATGCTCTGCAAAGGTTCGGGTGAGTTGAGTGGCACCTCGATGATGGCAAAGCCGCTGGTCACCAGCGCCTCGCCGATGGCCGGAGCTTCGGCAGGCGTGAGGCCACGCAAGATGGCGATCAAGGGCAGTTGGGCCATGGCTTGCGCCAGGGTTTGAGCGGGGTGGGGTGTCTGTGTCATGGTGGTGTTTTGTGTGGAAGCGGGGCCCTCGCCGCGATGAACCATTGGCCTGTCAGCATGCCGATGTCAGCGCCAACAAGCCCGCCCAAGTGGCCTCGGCCCCATGGCTTTGGCAGGGTATGCGAAGGTGTTGCAAGGCCAGGGTGTAGCGCAGCGTCAGCGCTTCGCTGCCGATCAAAATGACCGGCTCGGTGTGGGTTGACGCCGTCTGGTGGCGCAGCTCTTCACCGATCAGCAGGCCCGACAGGTAACTGGGCAATTGGGCCGCGCTCAGGCGTTCAAACAAGCCCAGGGTGCGCACTGCAAACAAGTGGTGAAGCACACTGCCGCTTTGCTGGGTTTGCTGGATTGTGTCCACGCCTTGCAAAAATACCGCTTCGTCAAAAGCGCCCTGCAGGTCCATTGTCTTGCCCAAGATCGACTGCTGGCTCATCAGGGCGAACACCTCGCCGGTCATGAAGGTCTGGAACTGCGTGACGCGGCCGCTCTGCACCTGCACCCATTTGCTGTGTGTGCCGGGCAGCACCAGCGTGGCGCTGTCGCGGCCGGTCATGTGCAGAGCTCCAAAAATTTGCACTTCTTCGCCGCGCATCACATCGGGCGTGTTCAGGGTGTCTGCGCCCAGGCAGCTCAGGCCCGGCACCAAGGCGATGCGCCCGGGTTGCAGCCACAGCAGGTGCTGGCCCAACTCGGCAAAGCCTGCGGGGCAGGGGCAGTAGGGTGCTTCTTGCCAGCCCTGGCGGCTGCCCGCCATGCCCGAAATCAGGCACAGCGCACCGGGCGTTTGCATCCAGTCGCCAAAGAGTTCGTTGAACACGGCTTCAAATTGGCCGGGCGGCACGGTGAGGATGCCGCGTGGAAATTCGCGGGATTCAAGCACCTGGCCGCTGGCACTCAGACGTGCGCCACGCAGCGAAGAGGTGCCCCAGTCGATGGCGATCAACGGTCTGGTCATGTGGCTGTGCCTTTCATTGTGGTGTTCAACACCTTCAGCACGGCCTCGCGTGTGGGCAAGGGACCCACCGCGCCGAAGCCTTGCACCGACAGCGAGGCGGCTGCGTTGGCATAAGCGGTGGCAGCCCACAAGTCGTCGCCCGCCGACAAACGCGCCAGCAGGTTGCCTGCAAAACAGTCGCCCGCACCCGTGGCATCGACGGCCGTGGCTGGATGGCCCGCCAGGCGTTGCTGGTTTTTGCCATCGCTGGCAAGGGCCCCATCGGCCCCCAGTTTGAGCACCACTTGGGCGGCACCCTGGGCGTGGCTCCAAGCGATGATGTCGGCCGCTTGGGTGAGTCCGGTGAGTGCGGTCATGTCTTCGAGGCTGGGCAAAAACAGATCGCACAAACTGACGGCATGTCGGATGCAGGTCTGCGCCCGGGCCAGGGGCCACAGCGACAGGCGCAAGTTGGAGTCGAGCGCCACCCGCGTGCCCACGCTGCGTGCATGCGCCATGGCCGCAAAAGCCGTGTCGCAGGCCGTGGCGGAAATGGCCAAAGAGATACCCGAGAGATGCAGCCATTGGCTGTGAGTGATGGCATCGACCCAATGCGCCAAGTCGTGTGGCTGCATGCGGCTGGCGGCCGAGCCCGCTCGGGCGTAGCTGAAGTGGTGACCTTGCGCGTCGTGGCTCACAAAGTACATGCCGGTGGGCGATTGCGTGTCGCGCAGCACGGTGGTGGTGTCCAGGTTTTCGTGCTGCCACAGGTGCATCAGGCGATCACCCCAGCGGTCGGTGCCCAAACGCGTGAGATATGCCACACGCGCCCCAGCACGGGCCGCGGCAATGGCCGCGTTGCTGGTGTCTCCGCCAAAGCCTTGTTGGTACAAAGGGGCGACCTCGGCGTTGGAAGCAGGCCTTTGGTTGAACTCGACCATGGCTTCGCCAAGCGCCACGATGTCCAGGGTTTTGTTGGGGTGGGTCATGTCAAAAAAGGGCGGTGGGTCGGAGGTCGTGGTCTGGGTGGAGGTGGGAGAATCCCTGCCAAAGGTGAACCGCCATCGGCGACAGATTGGAGACAGACTACATGATGAACGAAAAGATCGACAGCGAATTTGTACTGAACGCGAGCTGCAAGGGCTACCCTTTGACCGCCGAGCCCTGCGCCGTGTCCGAGCTGGGGCAGCGCGGCTGGCGCCTGCTCGATGACGCGCTGGCTTACCCGGTGGCCGTGCTGCGCCGACCGGCGCTCACGCACAACCTGGCCTGGATGCAGGACTTTGTGCAGCGCAAAGGCGTGGCCTTGGCCCCGCACGGCAAGACCACCATGTCGCCTGAGCTGTTTCGCATGCAACTGCAAGCCGGGGCTTGGGGCCTGACCTTTGCCAACGTGCACCAGCTGCGTGTGGGCCTGGCCGCAGGCGCACAACGCGCCATCATCGCCAACCAGTTGGTGTCGGACGCCGACCTGGATGGTCTGGACTTGTTGTTGAACCAGCACCCACAAGCGCGTGTCTGGTTTTTGGTCGATTCGCTGGCGCAGTTGCGGACCTTGGCCGACTGGGGCGCACGGCGCGGTCAGCCGCGATGCTGGGATGTGCTGTTGGAGTTGGGCATCGCGGGCTACCGCACAGGCTGTCGCACCCACGAACAGGCCCTG
>JBIKHW010000282.1:0-4568 GCA_044361935.1 Limnohabitans sp.
AGCAAAGGGGGCATGGCGGGCGGACTGGCCTCGGTTTTGGGCTTGCTTTTGGGTGATCAGATTTTGTTGTGGCTCACGGTGGCCGGTGTGGCGGCTGTGCTCAAATCCTATCCACCTTTGTTCACCGCACTTCAATGGGCGGGCGCGGCCTATCTGGTTTGGCTGGGTGGCAAGATGCTGTTGTCCAAACCCGGGCAGGGCCCTGGTCTGCAAATCACGCCCGGGCATTATTTTCGGGAAACATTGCTCATCACCTTGCTCAACCCCAAGGCGATCATGTTTTATCTGGCGTTTTTTCCGCAGTTCATCGATCCGGTTAATCACCAAGGGTGGGTGACTTTTGGGGTGATGGCGGGGACAATTGCTGTACTGGGTTTTGCCTACTGTTTTGGCGTGGTTTGGATCACCCACCACATGGCCGAGCGCATCCGTGCAAATCCCAAGTGGACGTCATGGTTGCAAAAGTTGGCTGGTGTGTGCTTGATTGGTTTTGGACTCAGGATGGTGGTGGCCAAATAAGGCGCCCCGGACCATCTCATTTATTGGTAAAGAGCCTCATTCATGTTTTTCGGCATTTCGGATTACGGTGCATTTGTCGCTGCCATTGTGGTGTTTCTGGCCATTCCCGGGCCGGGCAACCTGGCCCTCATCACGTCCACCAGCAAGGGGGGCGTGGCGGGTGGCCTCATGGCCACTTTGGGCGTGATTGCAGGTGATCAGGTGCTGATGTGGCTGGCTGTGGCGGGTGTGGCAGCGGTGTTGACCACGTACCCGGCGGCCTTTGTGGCCATCCAATGGCTGGGTGCGGTGTACTTGGCTTGGTTGGGCTGGAAGATGTTGATGGCCAAACCCGGCGATGCGCCTGTCTTGAATATTCGGCCCCGGCAATATTTTCAGCAGGCCTTGACCATCACCTTGCTGAACCCCAAGGCGATTGTTTTTTACATGGCGTTCTTTCCCTTGTTCGTGGACCCACAAACACACATGGGATTGATCAGCTTTGGCATCATGGCCGCCACCATTGCGGCCTTGACGTTTTTGTACGGGCTGGGCATGACCTTGCTCACGTACCACCTCGCAGAACGCATGCGTGCCAACCCCAAAGTGGGGCAACTGCTGGAAAAGGTGGCTGGAATTTTTCTTATTGGCTTTGGCATCAAGCTGGCCATATCCAAATAAAACCGGGAGTACGATATGGCAAAAATTTTCTGTATTGCCAACCAAAAGGGCGGGGTAGGCAAAACCACCACCACGGTGAATCTGGCCGCAGGCTTGGCCAAGCTGGGCCAACGCGTGCTCTTGGTTGACCTGGACCCGCAGGGCAACGCCACCATGGGCTCCGGCATCGACAAACGACAAGTCCAGCTGAGTGTGTACGACGTCTTGTTGGAGTCGGCCTCGGTGACCGAGGCTGCGGTGCAGGCAGACAAATGCGGTTACCAGGTGCTGAGCGCCAACCGTGAGTTGGCCGGAGCCGAGGTAGAGCTGGTGCAGCTGGAGCACCGCGACCAACGCCTCAAAAGGGCCTTGGTTGCAGTGGATGCTGAATACGACTTTGTGCTGATCGATTGTCCGCCGTCCTTGTCCATGTTGACCTTGAACGGCCTGTGTTCGGCCCATGGCGTGATCGTGCCCATGCAATGCGAGTACTTTGCGCTGGAAGGTCTCACCGACTTGGTCAACACCATCAAGCAGGTGCACGCCAACATGAACAAAGACCTGAAAATCATCGGCTTGCTGCGCGTCATGTACGACCCGCGCATTACTTTGCAGTTGCAAGTCAGCGACCAGCTCAAGGCCCACTTTGGCGACAAGGTGTTTGATACCGTGATTCCGCGCAACGTTCGTCTGGCTGAGGCGCCCAGTTACGGTTTGCCGGGCGTGGTGTTTGACCCATCAGCTAAGGGAAGTCAGGCGTATGTTGACTTCGCTGCTGAAATGATCAAACGGGCCCCGACGCTTTGAGTCTGAACCAATCGCCCATGACCGCCTCTTCCAGCCCAGAGGAGTCTGAAGAGCGTGGCGCGTCCGTGGGAGATGGTCAGGACCTGACAGTGTTGCTTTTGCCCGGTTGGCAAGGCAGTGGCCCCGACCACTGGCAAATGTGCTGGGCCAAGGTGCACGGTTACAGCGTGGTGGAGCAAAACGATTGGATGCGTCCACGCCGGGGCGACTGGCTGGCGCGTTTGGACGAGGTGGTCATCGATGCGCCAGGGCCAGTGGTGCTGGTGGCGCACAGCTTGGGCTGCATTTTGGTGGCGGCTTGGGCCACTTTTTCGCGGCACACCGCCAAGGTGCGGGCAGCCTTGCTGGTGGCGCCGGGCGATGTAGAAGTGCCCGCCATGCAAGAAATTTTGCCGGGCTGGTTGCCGATTGAAAGACAGCCACTCCCTTTCCCCAGTCTGGTGGTGGGCAGTGACAACGACCCGTATTGCAGCGCCGAGCGTGCGCAGCAACTGGCCCGCGACTGGTCTGCCCGCTGGCATGGCTTGTGCGCGGCTGGGCACATCAACGCCGACTCATCGCTGGGCGATTGGCCAGAGGGCCACGCGCTTTTGCACACTCTTTTGAAGGATTGAACATGGTCACCAAAAAACCTAAAGGCTTGGGCCGCGGACTGGAGGCCCTGTTGGGGCCCAAAGTGGAAGACGCACCCGACACGGCCTCTTATGCCGAGAGCGGCTTGCCCAGTCAGCTCAAGCTCGACCAGATGGTCGCTGGCATGTACCAGCCGCGCACGCGCATGGATGAGGGCGCTTTGTACGAGCTGGCCGAGTCCATCAAGGCGCAGGGCATCATGCAGCCGATTTTGGTGCGGCAGTTGCACGATGGCCCCAACGCGGGCAAATACGAGATCATCGCGGGCGAGCGACGGTTTCGTGCCTCACGCCTGGCGGGTCTGGACGCTGTCCCTGTTTTGGTGCGTGATGTGCCCAATGAGGCGGCCGCCGCCATGGCCCTCATCGAAAACATCCAGCGCGAGGACCTCAACCCGCTGGAAGAAGCCCAAGGACTGCAACGCTTAATCAAAGAATTTGGCCTGACACACGAAACAGCCGCCCAAGCGGTTGGTCGATCGCGCAGTGCGGCCAGCAATCTGCTGCGCTTGCTCAACCTGGCCGATCCTGTGCAAAGCATGCTCATGGCCGGTGACCTCGACATGGGCCATGCCCGCGCTCTGCTGTCGCTTGATAAAGCAGCCCAAATCACGGCAGCCAACCAGATCGCTGCAAAAAAACTGTCAGTACGCGAAGCAGAAAGCTTGGCCAAAAAACTAGGGGCCGAGTTCAACCTGGTGACACAAAAGCCCCAAAAGGAAAAGTCCCGAGACATCCGAAGGGTGGAAGAAGAACTGTCGGATCTGCTCATGGCCGAAGTTGAGGTGCGGATCAAAAAACGCGTTAAACGTTTGGGCAAGATGGAAGAGATGGGTGAGCTCAACATTCAATTTGGTTCGCTGGATGAACTCAATGGCCTGATTGACAAATTGCGCGGATAAAACGGTGCTGGTTTACGCGCAAAAATTGTCCACGACGATGTGGCGAACCCTGTTTCGCCCCGATGGATTTTTACGCCAGGAAATGCTCACCATCTATTTGATCTTGGTGAGTGTCACGACCTTTTTGGGTTATCTGTTCACGCCCATGTCGGCGGTGGCGCAGGCCAATTTGGTGGTGTCGGTGTTGACGGTGTGTCTCTTTGCCGTGGTGCGCATCCGGGTCATCTTTAGCCATCTTGTGCACGCCGTGACAGGGCTGACGGTGTTGCTGACGGTCTACACGGCCATGCAGACGGGCGGCATCAACTCCACCGCGGTGGTTTGGCTCAACGTGTTGTCGGTACCAGTTTTGTTGATGTTGGGACGAGGGGCCACCCTGGTCTGGATCGGCATCATGTTGTTGGCCATTTGGAGTTTGACCCTGATGACTTGGCTGGGCATTGTGAGCAGCCACGTTGATGTGTCCTCCTCGGTGGTGACCTGGGCCTATTTGAACCATGTGTTGGCCTTGTTGAACCTGATGATGGGGGTGCGCATTTATGAACACCTTCACAAGGTGCAGTTGCGCAAACTTAACCAGCGCAACGACGAGCTCAAGGCCACGCATGAGGCGCTGATCCGGGCGCAAGCGCACAAAGACGAGTTTGTGGCGGCCGTCGGGCACGAGCTGCGCACACCGATGAATGTGATTTTGGGTTTCAACGGCGTGCTGCGCCGAGAGCTGGCCGATCAGCCCGAACCCCTGGCCGTGGTCGGGCACATCCGCCGCTCGACCGAGCACTTGCTGCAGGTGGTCAACGACATCCTGGATTTTTCTCAGTTACAGGCGGGCAAGTTGCGCCTGAACCGCGTGGACTTTGCCTTGCAGACCCTGCAAGACGATCTGCAACACCGCCACCACATAAAAGCCCAAAACAAGGACTTGACCTTGTCGATTGAGCGTGGCACCGATTTGCCAGACCGGGTGCATGGCGACCCCAACCGTTTGCTGCAAATCCTGAACAACCTGGTGGACAACGCCATCAAATTCACGCACCAAGGATCGGTCACGGTGCGGTTGATGGCCTGC
>JBIKHW010000284.1:0-4557 GCA_044361935.1 Limnohabitans sp.
GTGGCCGCGACCCGCGCGATTGCCGAGGGTTTGAATTACGTGGGTGTGTTGTGCGTGGAGTTTTTCCTGCTCGAAGGCGGCCAACTGGTCGTCAATGAGATGGCGCCGCGCCCTCACAACAGCGGTCACTACACCATGAACGCCTGCGACCAGTCGCAGTTTGAGCTGCAGGTGCGCACGCTGGCGGGTTTGCCGCTCACGCAGCCGCGACAACATTCACCGGCCATCATGCTCAACCTGCTGGGCGATCTGTGGCCCCAAGTCACACCCACCGGCAAAGGCCCGACCAGCCCCGCTTGGGCGCAGGTGCTGGCGCTGCCCGGCACGCACTTGCACCTGTACGGCAAGTTGTCGGCCCGTCCCGGCCGCAAGATGGGCCACTTGAACATCACGGGGCCCACGCCCGAGGCCGTGCGGGCTACCGCTTTGCAAGCGGCAGATTTGCTCGGTATCGAAGCGTTTTAAAGACAGTCATGATCTTGAGTGCCTCCCAAGCTGCGATCGCGCAGGCTGCACAAGCTTTGCGAGACGGTCAGTTGGTTGGTCTGCCCACCGAGACCGTGTACGGATTGGCCGCCAATTCCATCGACGACGCGGCGGTGGCAAAAATCTTTGTGGCCAAGGGCCGCCCGGCCGATCACCCACTCATCGTGCATGTGGCCAGCGCCGCGCAAGTGCCGGTGTTTGCCGCGCAAGTGCCCGACTTCGCACAAGCGCTGATCGATGCCTTTTGGCCCGGGCCTTTGACCTTGATCTTGCCGCGCCAAAGCGGTGTGGCAACTGCATCTGCAGGTGGGCAAGACTCGATCGGTTTGCGTTGTCCTTCGCATCCGGTGGCCCAGCAGCTTTTGCAAGCCTGTGCTGCCTTGGGTGTGCAGGGGGTGTCCGCCCCGAGCGCCAACCGCTTTGGACGCGTGAGCCCGACCACTGCTGCACATGTGCAGTCTGAACTGGGCCAAGAATTGTTGATTCTGGATGGTGGTGAATGCGCGGTGGGCATCGAGTCCACCATCATCGACTGCACCCGTGGCGAGCCGGTGCTGCTGCGCCCTGGGCACATTACGCGTGTTCAAATTGAAGCGGCGTGTGGCCGCGCCGTGCTCGACAAGGATGCACCCCAAGCGGTGCTGGGCCAGCCTGCACCTCGTGCATCGGGCACGTTGGAGTCGCATTACGCACCCCGCGCCAAAGTGCGCCTCATGTCGGCGGCCGACATCGCCGATAAATTGAAAGCTCTGGGGCCACACGCCAACAACTTGGGGCTGTGGACGGCCGAGCGGCCTGCAAACGATCAAGCCATGGGTTCAGGCTTGGGCGCTGGGGTGTTGTGGCGCCAGCAAGCCACCACCGCCGAACAAGCCGCGCACGACTTGTTCAGTGTGTTGCGCGACCTGGACGCCCGAGGTGTGTCGCAAATCTGGGTGCAACTGCCGCCCGACACCCCCGACTGGGAAGGCGTGCGCGACCGCCTGCAAAGGGCGGCCGCTTGAGGGTTAAGCCTTAAAACTTGGTTCCGATGCCCAAGCTGAAGGTGTGGGGGTTGAGCGTAGCGTCCAGCGTTTGACCTGTTGAAAACGTTGTTCGCGTTTTCAACAGGGTTTGGCTGAACGAGCCATCCAAGGTCCATTTGTCATTCAGCACGTAGGTGAAGCCCACTTGAGGCGTCAAGGCAAACTTGGACTGCACACTGAGTCTGGTGGGAGAGCCACCGGGGTTGGTCATCGCTGTCAGTGCGCTGCTGCCAGACTCGTCAAAGAAATAGGCATAGGTCAAACCCAGCCCCACGTAAGGTCTGAACACCGCAGATGCCGCGTTGAATCGGTACTGTCCAAATACGGTGAATGGCAAAGCTTTGACTGAACCGATTTGTCCTGCCCCGGCGAGAGCACCCGCACCTTTGAGTTTGTGATTGAACGGCAAGGCCACAGGAATATCGATGGCGATGTTGTCCGTGTACATGTAAGTGATGCCGCCGCTCAGTTGCGTATCACCGCCTACATCGGCTTTGGTGTTCGGAAAGCTGGGTGCCGTCATCTCGCCGCTGGAGACTTGTGGGGTGATGTTGGTCAACCCAACCCGAGCCGTCCAGGTGCCAGCAGATTGTGCGCTGACGCTCAAAGCAGAGCCCAAAATCAGTGTGCTAGTGAGTAATTGCAAAGATTTTTCCATTGTGGTCTCCAGCCTTTTAGATCAAAGCCAACCGGCCAGGACCAGTTCTTTGTTGATGAGTTGAGCCAGTAATTTATGACCATAAGGCGTTGGATGGACGCCGTCAGCGAAGAGGTAACGCGAGGTGTCCCCTGCAATCAAATTTGTTGAGTTACAAACCAACGATCTGTCTTGACAAGCAGTGTCCTTGACGTTAGTCAGCCCAAATTGGGCCTTGTTGGCAATTTGCTTTTGGTTCTCAGTGAAAACATCGACAAAGAGTACGCCTGAAAGACCAGAAAGTTCGGTCTTCAACTTTTCGTTGAAAGCGGTCGTCATAGCCAGGATGAGCTGTTGGGTTGAATTGTCTGCGACTCCAGCGGTCACAGTAATGGTGCCTAACGCGTAAGGAGTCTGACTCACGTCGGGTAGATTGGTCACCACAATGCGTTTGGCCCCGTTGTTAAGCATAGATTTCACACTGTCACTTAGCTCTGCAGCTGCAATGCGCATGGCTTCCGTAGCATTAAATGCACCAGTAGTCATTGCATATTGTGCGCCTGCAGTCTTGCCTGCAGTCTCGGCCGTTGCGACCATTGGGCCGTAAACAGCAGGTGATGCCACCGCTGAATTACCGGGTTGAACGGCTGCAGCCGTGACGGCAGCTGTGACGATGCTTGTGGGATTGCTTACTGGATTTGCTGCCTCGGTGCCCATTGCCAAGCCAATCGCTTGTGCTGCTGTCGCAGGGTTGCTTGCGCCTGCCGCCAACAAGCCCACCAAAGTGTCGCCAAAAACGCGGCTGCCTTCTGCTTGTGCGCCAAGATACAGAATGTCTGCTTGAGCAAACAATTCATTGGCACCACCTTGAATAGTGACCAATTCTGTGCCAGTGAACTTGTTGTTGGCCGTTCTGCTGAGGTAGTTTTCTATTTGCGTCACCACAGGTTCAGTGAGGGCCCCATCGGCATGGCCAGTTCCGATTGGGTTTGTCACCCTTGCTCCCCCTTGCGCATAGTTTGTGCAGCCGGGCACTGTGGTGATTCCTATCCCAAATCCACCAGTACGCGCAGCGCAAGAAGGTGTTCCAACGACAGATGCAGCGACCAGTTGTGCCCATGTGTAACTCGGGGTAGGGTCTGAACCCACTGCGCCAGCAATACCGTTGACAGTGAAAAGTCCGCCGCCCGCGTCTGCGATAGGTCCGACCTTGTAAGCACCTGGATCGCTCAGACTGTCACCAAAAGACACAACCGCTGTGTAGCTTGCTGCAGCAGATTTGTCGCTTCCGCCGCCGCAACCTGCAATGCCCAAAGCCAACAGTGCCGCTAATCCCGCACGCCAACCCAATCTCGACATATTCCGCATGTCTCGTCTCCTGTTGTTTGAAAAGAACGGTCGTTCTATTTCCATGCTATGACTAAATTTCCTTTTAATTAATGGGGTTTCTACCAGTAAAAGAGTATTTGCCGTTTTATTACCGGTACAGCAGCTTCATCACAAGAATCATCAGCGCCAAGCTGGTGGTGATGACGTTGGCAATGATGATGGGCCAGGCTACCAACAAGATGCCATAGACCAGCCACAGGGCCACGCCCACAGTGAACAGGCTGTACATGCCCAGCGAGATGCCGCTCACGTCGCGGGTTCGGAAGGTTTGCCAGGCTTGCGGTATGAAGCTGGCTGTGGTGAGAAAGGCGGCTACAGAGCCCACCCAGTCGATCAAATTCATGCTCAAAGTCCCTCGGAGAGATATGCTTTTAGGGCCTCAGCGCGTTACGCCGCTTTGTGCGGCGCTGCGGTCAAGGCTTGCGCGGGTGCGGCGGCTGACCGTGGTCGAATCCATGTCGCGCACAGTCCATTCCAGCAGTTGGTCAAGTACGGCCCGGGCTTGGTGGGCGTTGGGGTGGTGCAGCACCACCACCAGGGTGTAGCGCTGGCCGCTTTGGCCCTGCACATACCCGGCTACCGAGGCCACGTCGCGCAGCGAGCCGGTTTTGAGCCAGGCGTTGCCGATCACGGGCGACTGTGGGCTGCGCTCTTTGAGTCGGGCGGCGGTGCCGTCCACCCCGGCAATGGCCAGCGAGTCGACAAAATGCCGGGCATGTGGGCTGGCGTGTGCGGCTTGCAGCAAGGCCGTGAGAGCCTGCGCGGTGCTGCGCTCGGTGCGTGACAGGCCCGAGCCGTTGTCCAGCACCGGTTCATCTTGCCCGGCAAAGCCCTTGCGCCACCACTGCGACAGACGCAGGCGCGAGGCTTCAAAGCGTCCGGGTGCGCCCAGCACGCTCGACAGCGTCAGGTACAGCTGCTGCGCCATCACGTTGTTCGAGAATTTGTTGATGTCTTTGATGACTTCGGACAAGGGCAAAGAGGACGCTTCCAGCAGCAGCTTGGCCGATGCAGGGCGAG
>JBIKHW010000283.1:0-4557 GCA_044361935.1 Limnohabitans sp.
AATCAGGCCCATGCCCACCAAAAAAGTCTCCGAAGACTTGTCCCGGGAAGATTTGGGCTTGATCGGCTTGACCACCTTGAAGGTCTCCTTGAACATCTTGACGATCTGGCTGTAGCCGCTGCCGTGAAAGACCTTGACCACCAAAGCGCCCTGCGGCTTCATGTGATTTTGCGCGAATTCCACGGCCAGCTCGATCAAATGCTGGACCCGCGCCGCGTCGGACGATTCGATGCCCGATAAATTGGGGGCCATGTCGGACACCACCACGTCAGCCTGTCGCCCTTGCAAGGCTGCTTGCAGCAGGGCGGCGACTTCGTTTTCGCGGAAATCCCCCTGAATGAACTGCACCCCCTCCACCGGCTCCATAGGCAGGATGTCGAGAGCAATGATGCTGCCATTGAGCTCACCCACCGCCGCACCGTCGGGTGACAAGCGGCGGCGCAAATACTGGCTCCAGGCGCCGGGGGCAGAGCCCAGGTCCACCACCAAGTGGCCTGGCCGGATGAGGCCCAGGGTCTCGTCGATTTCCTTGAGTTTGTAAGCCGCCCGCGCCCGGTAACCCTCTTTCAAGGCCAGTTTCACGTAGGTGTCATTCACATGGTCGTTCAACCACGCTTTGTTGACCTTTTTACTTTTGGTTTTGACTTTCATTCTTTTGCGTCCTTGCGGGGATAATACGGGGATGCCCCAAATACAACTCACACCTGCCGAGCGCAAAGTTTTTCGCGCCGATGCCCATCACCTGGATCCGGTCGTCATGATCGGCGGCGATGGCCTGACCACCGCCGTCATCAAGGAAACCGAAGCGGCCTTGAAAGCCCACGGCTTGATCAAAATCCGCGTACTCGGCGATGACCGCGCTGCACGCGAAGCCATATTCGCGCAATTGGCCGATCAACTCAGCGCCGCGCCCATCCAGCACATTGGCAAACTTCTGATCCTTTGGCGTCCACAGCCCGAAAAAGTCAAAGAGCACGACGAAGACCGCAAAGCCGGTCCTCGCGACTTCAAGATCCTCAAATACAGCTCACGCGGTGGTCAAAGGCCCGAGGTCAAAACCGTCCGTGTTTTGGGCAATCAGCGCCTGGCCGCTGGCGGCCAGATCAAGCGGGCCAAACCCAAGCAAAAATCGGTCAAAAAAGGGCGCCACGACTGAAACACGAACCGCCCGTATCGGGCTGGCACTCACCATCCAGGCCGCCAAACAGCGGCCTTTGTTTTGACTCAAACGTAGGACACGCCCACGATCTCGTAACGGCGTATGCCACCAGGCGCCTGCACTTCGGCCACATCGCCCTCTTCCTTGCCAATCAAGGCGCGTGCAATCGGGCTGCTGATGTTGATCAGGCCCAGCTTCAAATCGGCCTCATCCTCACCCACAATTTGATACGTGACAGCTTCGCCTGAGCTTTCATCTTCCAGCTCAACCGTGGTGCCAAACACCACGCGGCCGCCCGCATCCACCGACGCAGGGTCGATGATCTGCGCGGCCGAGAGTTTGCCTTCAATTTCCTGAATACGACCTTCGATGAAGCCCTGACGGTCTTTGGCCGCATCGTATTCGGCATTCTCACTCAGGTCGCCTTGGGCACGCGCTTCGGCAATGGCTTGGATCACGCCGGGGCGGTCCACCGTTTTGAGGCGGTGCAACTCGTCCTTGAGTTTTTCAGCACCGCGTTTGGTGATCGGGATGGTTGACATGTTGGATTCTCCAAAAGCAAACCGCCGAGTTTTGAAACTCGGCGGTGATTGTCAGCATTATGCCTTGCACCCCGTCAGGCGTGCAGAGCGACAGACCCAGGTTCAGGCTACCAGTTGTGCGTGCATTTCTTGGATGGAAATCACGTCCAGCTGGTCCATGTACTTCATGCCCTCCACAGCCGCTTCTGCGCCTGCGATGGTTGTGAAGGTCGTGACGCGGTTGAGCAAGGCCGAAGTGCGGATATGGCGCGAATCAGCGATCGCATTGCGACGCTCTTCCACCGTGTTAATGACCAGCACAACTTCGTTATTTTTGATCATGTCCACGATGTGCGGGCGGCCTTCGGTGACTTTGTTCACCGTGGCACAAGCCACGCCTGCGGCCTGAATGGCGACAGCCGTGCCTTTGGTTCCCACCAGCTCAAAGCCCTGCGCCACCAACTGACGGGCCACTTCGATGGCACGCGCCTTGTCGTTGTTTTTCACCGAGATGAAAACCTTGCCCGAAGGCGTGCCATCGGCTTTGGTGGGGCGTGGCAACTTGGTGCCTGCACCCAATTGGCTCTTCACAAAGGCTTCGCCAAAGGTCTTGCCCACGCCCATGACTTCGCCCGTCGACTTCATCTCGGGACCAAGGATGGTGTCGACACCAGGGAACTTCACAAAGGGGAAGACGGCTTCTTTCACGCTGAAATAAGGCGGCGTGACTTCTTTGGTGATGCCTTGCGACGCCAAAGACTGTCCTGCCATGCAACGCGCAGCCACCTTGGCCAACTGGATGCCCGTGGCTTTGGACACATAGGGCACCGTGCGCGAAGCGCGGGGGTTGACCTCCAGCACGTAAATCACGTCTTGGCCGTTGACATGCTGGATGGCAAACTGCACGTTCATCAAGCCGACCACATTCAATGCACCCGCCATCGCAGCCGATTGGCGCTTGAGTTCATCCACTGTGGCGGACGACAGCGAGTACGGTGGCAAAGAGCAAGCCGAGTCGCCACTGTGCACACCCGCTTGTTCGATGTGCTCCATCACGCCACCAATGAAGGTCTTGCCTTCGGGGTCGCGCAAGCAATCCACATCGCACTCAATCGCGTCGTTCAGGAAACGATCCAGCAGCACGGGTGAGTCGTGCGACACCTTGACCGCTTCGCGCATGTAACGCTCGAGGTCACGCTGCTCGTGCACGATTTCCATGGCGCGGCCACCCAAGACATAGCTGGGGCGCACCACCAAGGGATAACCCAAGGCAGCAGCTTTTTCCAAAGCTTCGGCCTCGGTGCGGGCCGTGGCGTTAGGGGGTTGGCGCAGACCGAGGTCTTGCAGCAACTTTTGGAAACGTTCACGATCTTCAGCCGCGTCGATCATGTCGGGGCTTGTACCGATGATCGGGACACCTGCGGCTTCTAGGTCCAGTGCCAACTTCAAAGGCGTTTGACCGCCGTATTGAACGATGACGCCCGTCGGCTTTTCTTTGTCGACGATTTCCAGCACGTCTTCCAAGGTGACGGGCTCGAAGTACAAACGGTCCGAGGTGTCGTAGTCGGTCGAAACGGTCTCGGGGTTGCAGTTGACCATGATGGTCTCGTACCCGTCTTCGCGCATGGCGAGCGCGGCGTGCACGCAGCAGTAGTCGAACTCGATGCCTTGGCCAATCCGGTTAGGACCGCCACCCAGCACCATGATTTTCTTGTTGGTCGTCGGTTCAGCTTCGCACTCGCCGTCTCCGTTGCCTTCATAGCAGGAGTACATGTAGGCGGTGTCCGTGGAGAACTCGGCGGCGCAGGTGTCCACGCGCTTGTAAACGGGACGAATGTTCAAGGCATGGCGACGAGCGCGAACCACATGCTCGGTGGTTTTGAGCAACTTGGCCAAACGGCGGTCCGAGAATCCCTTCTTCTTGAGCGCACGTAACTCGTCGGCCGTGATGGCTTCGAGCGTGGTGGTTTCCAGTTCCAGTTCGATCTTGACGATCTCTTCGATCTGCACCAGAAACCAAGGGTCGATCTTGGTCAAGGCAAACACCTCGTCCACACTCAGGCCCATGGCAAACGCATCGCCCACGTACCAGATGCGCTCGGGGCCAGGCTCGCCCAATTCTTTCTCGAGAACTTCGCGGTCTTGGGTTTTTTCGTTCATGCCGTCCACGCCCACTTCCAGGCCGCGCAGGGCTTTTTGGAAGGACTCTTGGAAAGTGCGGCCCATGGCCATGACCTCGCCCACCGATTTCATTTGGGTGGTTAAGCGGCTGTCGGCTGTCGGGAATTTCTCAAAAGCGAAACGTGGGATCTTGGTGACCACGTAGTCGATTGAAGGCTCAAACGACGCAGGCGTGGCGCCACCCGTGATGTCGTTGCGCAACTCGTCGAGTGTGTAGCCCACGGCCAACTTGGCCGCGACTTTGGCGATCGGGAAACCCGTGGCTTTGGAAGCCAAGGCCGACGATCGCGACACGCGGGGGTTCATCTCGATCACAACCATGCGGCCGTCTTTGGGGTTGATCGAGAACTGCACGTTCGAGCCACCCGTGTCTACACCGATTTCGCGCAAAACGGCCAAAGAGGCGTTGCGCAAAATTTGGTATTCCTTGTCGGTCAGTGTCTGGGCTGGGGCCACGGTGATCGAGTCACCGGTGTGCACACCCATAGGGTCCAAGTTTTCGATCGAGCAAACGATGATGCAGTTGTCCGCTTTGTCGCGCACCACTTCCATCTCGTACTCTTTCCAGCCGAGCAAGGATTCTTCGATCAGCAGCTCGGTGGTGGGCGAAGCCTCCAGACCCCGCTTGCAAATGGTCTCGAACTCTTCAGGGTTGTAGGCAATACCGCCGCCCGTGCCGCCCAAGGTGAAGCTGGG
>JBIKHW010000285.1:0-4555 GCA_044361935.1 Limnohabitans sp.
GCCGAAGTGGCCACATCAGACCACCCCAGTAAGCCTGTGACCGCCACCTTTGAGCGCATCAGCGACTACCTGCTCAAATTCGACCAAGGCGCGGAACTTCTGACCGTTAAGCCTTAGGACACTTTTGAACAGTGTGAACAGCTGATTACAATCGCCATGGACACGATGAAACGCATGGTTGAGTTTGACGCATGGCTTGTGGGCCTGAGGGATGGCGTGACACGCATCCGACTGACCCGACAGCTCGAAAAAGTCCAGCGCAGTTTGCTGGGCGATGTGGCTCTAATCGGCGAAGGCATTAGCGAAATGCAGGAGTTCTTTAGTCTCGGCTGGCGCATGTATTTCGTCGAGCGATACAGCATGCTGATCGTGATGTTGGGCGGTGTAGACAAGACCTCGCAGTCTGACGACATCGCACTTGCCATTGCATTGAGCCGAATCATCACTGAGTAATTGAACATAACCCCAAAAATCAAAGCCGCTGACCTGCCCGACTTCGACATGGCCGAATACCTCAAGACCGATGAGGACGTGGCCAATTACCTGACCCTTGTGCTGGAAGAAAACAACCCCGCCGAATTGACCCACGCGCTGGGCACCATTGCCCGCGCACGCGGCATGACCGAAGTAGCCCGAGCCTCAGGCCTGACGCGCGAAGCCCTCTACAAAGCGCTACGTCCCACATCGCATCCGCGCTTTGACACCATTGCCCGTGTGTGCACGGCGCTGGGGGTGAAGTTGGTGGCGCAACCGATGCAGGTTTGAGTCGTGACACACCAAACGCCTAGGCACCTTCTGGTGCTTTTTCAATTGGCGGACGTCATCACAAACTTACTTCAGTGATTCAACTGCCCCCAAGCCTTCTCCAGCCGCTTGATGCTGACAGGCTGCGGGGTACGCAGTTCTTGCGCGAAGAAGCTCACGCGCAACTCTTCCAGTAGCCAACGGAACTCCAGCATGCGGGCGTCTTGTGCGCCTTTGCGTTCGGCCACCAGACGCCAGTAGCGTTGCTCTTGTGGCTTTAGCTCCGCCAAGCGCTGGGCGTCGCGGGCGGGGTCGGCGCGGTATTTGTCCAGGCGCAGGGTCACGGCCTTCAGGTAACGGGCGCAGTGCTGCAGCTGCGGCCAAGGGGTGGCGGCCATGAAGTTTTTGGGCATCAGGCGTTGCAGTTGCGCTGTGCAATCGGCCGTCGCGTCGGGCGCGTTTTTGGTGTCCTTGATCTTGCGGGTGGCCGCGCCAAACTCCAGCAAGATGGTGCCCGCCAGCCGGGCCACTTCGTTGGCGATCAAGGTCAGGCGGCCCCGGCCTTCTTCGATGCGGCGCTTGAAGGTGATCTCGTCATTGGGCAGCGGGTCCAGCAAAAAGGCTCGGTCCAGCGCCACGTCGATGATCTGGGCTTTCAGCTCATCCGCCGTGCCGAGCGGCATATAGGCCACGGCCATTTTTTGCAGGTCAGGGATGTTTTTCTCAAGGTACTTGAGCGCGTCTTTGATCTGCAACGCAAACAGGCGGCGCATGCCCGCGCGGTTTTTGCTGGCGGCCACTTCGGGCTCGTCAAACACCTCGATGGTCACGGCGTCTTGCACGTCCACCAGCGCGGGGAAGCCGATCAGGGTCTGGCCGCCTTTGCTGATTTCCATCAGCTCGGGGAGTTCGCCAAAGGTCCAGGCGGTGTAGCGCTGCGGGGCCAGGGGCTTGGGCGCTGCGGCGGCTTTGGCCGGGGCGGCGTGGTTGCGGTTGGCACCTGTTGTGTTCGCTGGTGCGTTGGCCGAGGACTGGCCTGCGTTGGCCGTTGCCGGGGCCAAAGCTGGCGCTGCCGCGACTTTCAGTTGCGCCAGCGCCTGGAACGCGCCACGCGCCTTGGCGCCCAGCTCGCCTTTGAGCGCACCCAGGTTGCGGCCCATGCCCAGCTGGCGGCCGTGCTCGTCCACCACCAGCAGGTTCATGAACAGGTGCGGGCTGAGCATCTCGTGTTTGAAGTCGGTGCGCTTGATGTCGAGGCTGGTTTCGTCGCGGGCTTTTTTGAGCAGCACGTCGGTGAGAGACCCGCTGCCAAAAAGCTCGGGCACCGACAGCTCGGCGGCCAAGCGCGTGGCCGATTCGGGCAGCGGCACAAAGCGGCTGCGCGGACGTTGCGGCAGGCTTTTGAGCAGGGCCTGAATCTTGTCTTTGAGCAAGCCGGGCACCAGCCATTCGCAGCGGTCTTCGCTCACTTGGTTGAGCACAAACAGCGGCACCGTCACCGTGACGCCGTCGCGGGCGTCGCCCGGCTCGTGAAGATAAGTCGCTGTGCAATCGGTGCCGCCCAAACGGATTTGCTTTGGAAAGGCCTGCGTGGTGATGCCTGCCGCTTCATGGCGCATCAGCTCTTCGCGGCTGAGCATCAACAAACGCGGTTGCTTGGCGCTCTCAGCGCGGTACCAGTTCTCCAGCAGTCGACCGCTGCACACATCGGCTGGCAGTTGCTGGTCGTAAAAAGCGTAGATCAGCTCGTCGTCCACCAACACATCCTGGCGGCGCGACTTGTGCTCCAGCTCTTCGACCTTGGCGATCATCTTGTGGTTGGCGGCCAGAAAGGGCAGCTTGGTCTCCCACTGGCTGCCCACCAGCGCTTCGCGGATGAATATGTCGCGTGCGCCGTGCAGGTCCACGCGGCTGTAGGCCGTGCGCCGCCCACTGTAGACCACCAAGCCATACAGAGTGGCCCGCTCCAGCGCCACCACTTCGGCCGATTTCTTTTCCCAATGTGGGTCGAGCACTTGCTTCTTGAGCAAATGCCCACCGACCTGCTCCAGCCACTGCGGCTCGATGGCCGCAATGCCCCGACCAAACAGGCGCGTGGTTTCCACCAGTTCGGCCACCACGATCCAGCGGCCCGGCTTTTTAGAGAGGTGTGCGCCGGGGTGTTTGTGAAACTTGATGCCGCGTGCGCCCAAGTATTCCCCCGGAGCCTGTCCCGCGCTTGACGCGGGATCTTCGAGCTTGTAGCCCACGTTGCCCAGCAGACCCGCCAACATGGACAGGTGCAGTTGCTCATAGCTCGCGGGCTGGGTGTTGATGCGCCACTTGTGCTCGGTCACCACCGTGAGCAGCTGGGTGTGTGTGTCGCGCCACTCGCGCACGCGGCGGATGTTGATGAAATTTTGGCGAAGCAGCTGCTCGTATTGGCGGTTGCTCAGCTTGTGCTGCGGCGCTTCCTGCGCCGCCATCTGCCGCCCTTTAATTGGAGTCAGATCCCGATTTTTTTGACCCGAATGAGCAGATGGATTTAATTGGGATCTGACCCCAATTGATTGATTTAATTGGGATCTGACCCCAATTGATTTGGGTGGGCCGCCACGGACGTCGTGGATCCATTTCCACAGTTTCAGGTAACCGGTGAATTCACTTTTGTCGTCGTCAAACTTGGCGTGCTGCTGGTCGGCTTGGGCCTGGGCATCCATAGGCCGGTCGCGCACGTCTTGCACACTCATGGCGCTGGCAATGACCAACACTTCTTCCAGGGCGTTGCGGCCTCGGGCCTCCAAAATCATACGGCCCACACGCGGGTCCAGCGGCAGGGGAGCCAGCTCTTGGCCAATCGGCGTCAGCTCGTTGTCGTCATCCACTGCGCCCAGCTCGGCCAGCAGTTGGTAGCCATCGGTGATGGCGCGTTTGGACGGCGCTTCGATGAACGGAAAGTCCTCCACCACCCCCAGGTGCAGGCTCTTCATGCGCAAGATCACGCCAGCCAGTGAGGATCGCAAAATTTCTGGATCGGTGAAACGCGGACGGCCCTCAAAGTCTTTGTCGTCGTACAGGCGAATGCAAATGCCGTTGGCCACACGGCCGCAGCGGCCCGCACGCTGATTCGCCGCCGCCTGGCTGATGGGCTCGACCAGCAGCTGCTCGACCTTGCTGCGCAGGCTGTAACGCTTGACGCGGGCGGTGCCTGCGTCGATCACATAACGAATGCCGGGCACGGTGAGCGAGGTTTCGGCCACGTTGGTGGCCAGCACGATGCGACGGCCGTTGGATGCTTCAAAGATCTGGTCTTGCTCGGCCTGCGAGAGGCGGGCAAACAGGGGCAGGACTTCGGCGCCTCGTGTGAGAGGTTGATGCGCCAAATGTTTGCGCAGGTGGTCGGCGGCTTCGCGGATTTCGCGCTCGCCCGGCAAAAAGATCAGGATGTCGCCCCCTGCCCCGCCCTGCCAGAGTTCGTCCACCGCATCGGCCATGGCTTCATTGAGGCCGTAGTCACGAGATTCTTCAAACGGGCGGTAGCGCTGCTCCACCGGGAAGGTGCGCCCCGACACCATGATGACCGGTGCCGGGCCGTTGCGCGATGCAAAGTGTTTGGCAAAGCGGTCGGCATCGATGGTGGCCGAGGTGACGACGATTTTCAAGTCCGGCCTGCGCGGCAAGATCTGGCGCAGGTAACCCAGCAAGAAGTCGATGTTCAGGCTGCGTTCGTGCGCCTCGTCGATGATGATGGTGTCGTAGGCCTGCAGCAGCGGGTCGGTCTGGGTTTCGGCCAGCAAAATGCCGTCGGTCATGAGCTTGACCGAGGCGTTTT